>JBGPAO010000079.1:0-10964 GCA_041480755.1 Bacteroidia bacterium | reverse complement strand
TGGGAATCAACGAAAGAGATATATGATAAGATCCTTTCTCTGCCGTTTAACCAGGAACTTATGAAAGGCACCCTCAGCATGGACAGGTTTATTTTTTATATCCGGCAGGACTCGCTTTATCTTACAGATTATTGCAGGGTTCTTTCAATGATAGCTTCAAAACTTGATAATAAGGAAAGGATCCTTCAGTTCCTGAAATTTGCCGGGGATTGCATTATTGTTGAGAGAGCCATGCACGAAAAGTTCCTTTCAGAATATAAGGAGGAAGGAAAAATAGAAAAATCTCCGGCCTGTTTTGCATATACAAATTTTCTGTTATCAACCGCGGCTTTCAGAAGTGCTGAGGAGGCAGTGGCATCAGTTCTGCCATGTTTCTGGATTTACAGGGAAGCCGGAGATTATATATATGACAATGCTGGTCCTGCCAATCCATACCGGGATTGGATTGACACCTATTCAGCGGAAGAATTCAGAAAAGCAACAGACATTGCAATCGAAATTACGGATGAACTTGCAGCTCAGGTAAATGATCTGACAAGGTCAAAAATGAAGGATGTTTTTAAAATATCAACAAGACTGGAGTATATTTTTTGGGATAGTGGTTATAAAAAAGAGAATTGGATTGTATAATATATTAATAAAAATAATATTTTTGGGGTGCTTTAAAAAACGTCTTATGGACGACTATCACCGAGGATTTTTATTAAACTTTCTTCCCTGAGATATTTCATATATCTCCGGGAAGCTAAAAAAAGGAGGTATATGAAATGATTACCTACTGGCAGATGATTAATTCTGGTCTGCTCCCTCTTGTCTCTTATGATAAAGGAAGTATCATTAATGTCACCGAACCTGACGAAAAGGAACTGAACATCCTGAGAACCACATTCGGCGTGCCGGATGATTTTATTCATGATGTCATGGATATTGATGAACGATCAAGAACAGAGGTTGATGAAGGTAACCTCTATATAATTTACAGGATACCGATCCGCACCTTAAATGATGGTGTTCCGTTTTCAACAGTTCCTCTGGGAATAGTATTATCTCAGGATTATATGATTACCATCTGCAGTAAAAGCTGTGAGGTCCTGGATGATTGTTTCAGCCGATCAAGGAAACATTCTGAATTAAGCAACTATTTCGAACTGATCCTGCATGTGTTTATCCGGACAACCTTTTTCTATCATAAATATCTGAAACAGATAAATATTGAAACCAACCAGATTGAACAGGACCTGGTCAAATCAACAAAAAACAAAGAATTGCATAAACTGCTGAAAATGGAGAAATGCCTTGTCTATTTTACCACATCCCTTCGATCAAATGATCTGCTGATTGCTAAGCTAAGGAGTTCCAAGTTCATCACGCTCAATGAATATTCATCTGACCTGTTTGATGAAGCGATAGTTGAAAACAAGCAGGCCATTGAAATGGCAAACATTTACAGTGATATTCAAAGTGGAATGATGGATGCATTTGCCTCGGTCATTTCAAACAACCTGAACATTGTATTAAAACAGCTGACCATAGTGACTATCATACTGATGATACCTACCATGTTTGCGAGTTTTTTCGGTATGAACGTACCAAATTTTATGGAGTCGAGCAAGCTGGCATTTGCAGGGATCGTACTAATATCGGTATTAGTAACAGTCACGGTAGTATTATTATTCAGAAGGAAGAAGTGGATGTAAAACGGGAAGAGTTCCGGGTTCAAAGTTCCGGGTTCAAAGTTCCGGGTTCAAAGTTCCGGGTTCAAAGTTCCGGGTTCAAAGTTTTAAAAACCTGGGTTATTAAATTAGGAACATGGAACGATACCAACCGGTAGGTATAGTTCTCGGTTTTGGAGTCCCTGACTGTCAGTCAGGATTGACACATTCTCAGTTCTAGGTTTTCCTTTAAATCCCTATATTCATCGGGTCAAGGTTCCCGGTCTTTCCAAATCAAAAGATTATCACTATTTTTATTTTTTATGGTGTGCTGATGCAACTGATGTTATGCAAATCCGGCTGATATTCTGGGGCGGTAATGATAATTGTAAACATAATTAATTCTTTCTGACGGGATATTTTTGAAAATTCACTTTAATTAAACAATAATGAAAAAAATATTGAGAATAACCTTTTTAATTTTTGTCTGTTTTATGTCACTATTTCTGATCCTTAACAGTTGCAGGGACAAAACGAAAGCAGAGCTCAGCAATAAGGAATTTTTAAATCCTCCTGAATCTGTCGGAATTTACGCCTGGTGGCACTGGCTGGATAATGCCATTACAAAGGAAGGTATAACAAAGGACCTTGAGGCGATGAAGCAACAGGGAATTAGCGGTGCAACTATTCTGAATATAGGCCTTTTTGGAGAAAGAGATATGGGTGTTCCCCAGGTAATTTTTGGAACAGACCAGTGGTACGACATGTTCAAATGGGCAGTCCAGGAAGCCGACCGTCTTGGAATTACCATCGGAGCCCACAATTGTGACGGGTGGAGCACAAGCGGGGGACCGTGGATAACTCCTGAAATGTCGATGAAACAATATGTGTGGAGCAAAACTTATATTAAAGGCGGCCGGACAGTTGATATAACTCTGCCTGAACCACAAGGGTATATGGATTATTATGAGGATGCAGCCGTAATAGCATACCCGGCTGCAGATTCTCCCAATTCATTTCAGCTTGCAGGACCACAGGTGAAAATTAATGACACTATTGACGGGAAGGTATTATTTGACGGCAATCCATTCAGTAATGTTAATCTCAGGAATGATGCATTCATTGATATCAGGTTTGAAGATATGTTCGTTGCCGATAAAATTGCAGTTCATCTGAGAATGGCCAGCAGTTGGGAGAGCCTGAGAAATATCCGTTCCGGTTTTGAAATTCTGACCTCTGATAACGGTAAGAAATATACTCATGCGGCCGATTTTGAAATACCGGGTGTGAATAAAACAGTCACTATTGAAATTCCGGAAACAAAAGCAAAATATTTCAGGATAAAGCTGAAGCAGCAATCTGAAATTCCATATTACACGCAAATTAATTTATCAGAAATCGAACTGTTGAAACAAGGGGAACACCCAACCTATAATCCATCTTTTAAATACCATCTTGAGAAAACTGCTTCAACCAGACCGGAAGAGGTAAGTGATATTTTTGTTACTGAATCCTTGACTGATCAATTAAGTCCGGTTGTGTCTTCAGCGGTAATCGACCTTAGCGGGAATATGGATAGTAACGGACAATTAAAGTGGGATGTTCCTGAAGGCAACTGGACAATAATACGTTTCGGTTATACCACAACAGGTGTAGTAAATGGGCCTGCCACCAATGCAGGCAGAGGACTGGAATGCGATAAAATGGATACTGCCGCATTGAATTTACATTTCAGGAGTTTTCCGGAAAAGCTTATTAAGGCAGCCGGGAATTATGCAGGGAATACTTTCAAATACCTGTTCATCGATAGTTGGGAATGTAATTATCAGAACTGGACAAAAAATTTCCCGGAAGAATTCGAAAGAAGGAATGGATACAGCCTGATGTCATGGATCCCAGTTCTTTGCGGTGAAACAGAGAATAACACAGAAGAAACAGAAGCATTTCTGCACGATTTCAGAAAAACAATTGCAGATCTCATTGAGGGAAATTATTATAAACATTACACGGAACTGTGTCATCAGGAAGGAATGGAACTTCATGCTGAAGTCATTTATGGCGGGGTCCATTATCCCCCATTAAATATCTTGAGATCAAACAGTTATATGGATGTCCCTATGTGGGAATTCTGGACAAATCAGGACGAAGATGGCTTTGTTCATTATATGCCTGTGCAGAATGTAAGTTTTGATAAACCGATGTATGCTTCAGTTTTATATAATAAACCTATCGTTCCTTCTGAAGCCTATACCGGTTTTGCGCATTACAGTGAATCACCATGGGATCTGAAACTTTACGGTGACAGGGCATTTTGTTCGGGAATAAATCGCATGGTGCTGCATAGTTATGTTCATCAGCCAACTGAAAGAAAACCAGGGATGACACTCGGACCATTTGCCTCTCATTTTAACCGCCACAATACATGGTGGGATCATGTTTCCGGATGGTTTACCTACCAGGCGAGGGTTCAGTATTTATTACAAAAAGGCAGACCGGTTGCAGATGTCCTGTATTTCATTGGTGACCAGTTGCCGGAATATCAAAAAAATAATGATTTATATGATGTTCCATACGGGTACAATACCCAGTTGTGTAACATGGATATTCTTTTAAATTATAGCAAAGTTACGAATGGGTTGATCAGACTTAAGAACGGACTTACATATAAGATACTTCTGTTACCGGATAATGACCAGATGGAATATGCCACATTACTAAGAATAGCCACCCTCCTTGAGATGGGTGCAACGGTTATCGGACCAAAACCTGTCAGTGTTCTATCATTCAAAGACAGGGACAAGAATAATCCGGATTTGAGAAAACTGGCAGATGAGATCTGGGGTGGGATTGACGGGAAAAATGTAACTGAAAGCAATTATGGCAAAGGGAAAATTATCTGGGGTAAGTCAATTCAGGAAGTACTGAAAGGATTGAATATTCAGCCAGACCTTAAGGTTTTAAAAAGTGATTCTGTAAATCTTTTATTCATACATAAGCAGATTGATAACAGTGAGGTATATTTCCTGGTAAATCAGGAAGACAAAACAGTGCAGACTGAATGTGTTTTCAGGATCACAGGTATGTCCCCCGAGATATGGAATCCTCAGGATGGAAAGGTGCTAAAGCCTGCTGTTTACAGTGAAGAGGAAGACCTTATCAGGATCCCGTTATGTTTCAGACCAAAGGAATCGTTGTTCATTGTTTTCTCTGATGTGAATCCGGAAGAGCATATAGTAGCCATTCATCAGGATGGCAAACAAATATTTCCTTTAGCGGAAGCACCTTTTTCGGATGTCCCGCTTCCTGACATCAGGTCAGAAGGCCATGATTTTGTGGCAGTTTCGAATCATCCGGGTGAATATACACTGATCACAAGTCTTGATAAAGAATACCCGTTGTCTGCCAAAGGAAATGAAATCCTGGAAATCAAAGATTTTACCGGAAGCATCAGTTTTGAAAGTCCGGGCGGATTGGCTGAGCCTGTTAATATTTCAAATTTTCAATACTGGACTGATTTTACAGATCCTGAAATTAAATACTATTCAGGAAAGGCAAAATACACAGTACATTTCTCCCTGCCGGCTGATTATCTGACAGGAAATGATTCTCTGGAGTTATCAATCGGGATGATGAAAGCCACAGGGGAAGTCATTCTTAACGGACAAAAGCTTGGTTATGCCTGGATGCCAGGCCAGCGGTTTAATATTTCCGGATCAATATTAAAGGCAGATAATACACTGGAAGTAATTGTTGCCAATGTTTACAGGAACCGACTGATAGGTGATCTGGCCCAATTCGGTGAGGTCAAAAACTTATGGACTACTTCGCCAGTTAAAGAATTTCTGAATAAAGACATGAAGTTGCAGAGCTCAGGAATCGCGGGGCCGGCTACGGTCTCCAAAATTAAACCCGTCTTTATTGCCATAGAAAACTAGTAGAACAGAACAAAAAAAGTTCCGGGTTCCGGGTTTCAGGTTCCTGGTTTGGTAAATTCGAATTTTTAGGTTCTGGGACCAAAAGTCATTGGGATGAAAAGAGTTCCGGGTTCCGGGCTCCGGGTTCCGGGTTTGGTAAATTCGAAGGTTTAGGTTCTGGTCCCAGTAGCCATTGGGATGAAACGAGTTGCGGATTTCGAGGTCCAGATTTTTAAGAAAACTTGAATCCTTTCATATCTGAGTTTTTAAGATATATTATCAGGCCCGTAGTTTCTTTACTGATTAGATTTGCCAGATCATAAGCTTGGTTGAACTCATCGTCGTCAATGTAATTTTGATCTAATGCTCTGTTTAACTGGGATTTTACCTCGGCAGTAGATCCTCTTGAAATAGACAGGAATTGGATGAACTCTTTATTTCCTGCCCTGTCAAATCCTTCTGCAATATTATCCATCCCTGATCCTGACGAATTCCTTATCTGATTAACAAGGGAAAAATCTTTAGAAAATTTTTCTTTCCCGGTGAACTTGTAAATCAGCTTGCACAATTCTCTCGAGGTTTGCCAGCACCTGAGATCTTCAAAACGTTTTATTGTTGACATCGGGATAAAGATGAAATTGTTCTTTATTAGTTTATCCCGTTTTAAGCCATATAACGTATAGTTTTAAAGAGAGAATTAAACTACGTACTATACAAACTTTGAACCCGGAACCTTGAACCCGGAACCTTGAACCCGGAACTACAAAGCCTTTTCCCAAGGCTTTATATTCCATCCCTCCACCTTCAGTGTTGGTTTATCACTACCGAGGTCCGCAGCGTCGAATTCAACGGATAAGGTTCGTTTTTCGCCCGGGAGAAGGGAGAAGTAGTTGTCTTCCCAGAAAACCGGCAACACTATGTCTTTTGATGATGATTTAAGTATTTTGGGATTTACGAAAAAAGCCAGTGATGATGATGGATTTTCAACCGTAAGTTCAAGGTTGTATTTTTCCCCGGTCTTTTCAAGGAGTGAAACGGAAATATTCAGTTCGACCTCAGGAAGATTTTTCAGGCCGGTAAAATCTGCCCGGTTATCTCCTTTTGCCGAAAGCCAGTAAAAATTTGAGGAGACTGGTTTTCCAGAAGCATCTTCCAGATTGAGCTTCAGGAAATAAATATTAACCGAGTCTACGGGCCAGGAAATATCCATAACTTTTTTGCTTTCATCAGAAGAAACATTTACTGTGACTTCATTTGAAAAGATTTCCTTCATGTTGAAATCATATAAATATGAAGTTGCCCTGAGGCCGTCAAAATTCTGATAAAGACTGTTAACTATATAAATAGAGCTATCTCCATATGAATATTGGATATGCAAAGGTTCGCAGGCCTTTTTAGCTCCATAAAATGCCCCATTGGGAGCATAATAATAATCGTATAACTGCCAGTACAGCGACGGCCATGCAGAATTATACATCCAGTATATGATCCCGCTGGAACGGTATTTATTTCCTGCATAGGCTTCGAACATTGCCCTTACGGCTTCCATCTGCAGGATCTGTGATTTCATTGAATACACTTCTACTCCTGCTGGTTCGCCATACCTGGAAAACAGAGCCTTTCGCGCGTCCGGATAAAAGGCGTCATGCAGTCGTAATTCCCATGATTTACTGATGGGCCACAGATCTTCCTCAGGCATCATTTTACGGAGGGTTTCCATGGGAGGGATCTGTTCACCGGCGGGAGCAGCTTCTGTATTGAATTCAAGCTTCCCATACCAGTATGCAGGCGGAAGGTATGCATAGACTTCAGGCCATGGGCCCATATATAAACCTGTATAACCTGAAATAGCACTTGAATCCTGTGTAGCTGATGACTGATATGGCCGTGTATTGTCATATGTATCCAGAACATCAATATATCTTTTTTCATATTCCGCAGTTGGCGGATTATCACTGCCCAAAAGCCAGTCAAAAACAGCCGGGTGATTTCTAAGGTGAACAATCTGGTCTTTCCAGCTTTTTTCAGCAATATCAGCGATATGCGGCGTCCAGTGTTCCCATCTCTCCCAGGAGCTGCAGCAGCACCAACCGACAATAAGCATAATACCCTGTTCATCACAAAGGTCGAACAGATAATCAGATCCACGCGGAGCTTCCATCCTCAGTGCGTTCAGGCCCATAAATTTTGCATATTTTATATCTGTTTCATATCTTTTATTATCCTGACGAAGCAGCAGATCCTGAACATATCCTCCTCCTCTTATGACAATGTTTTTGCCGTTAACCTGGAAGACCCGGGTGAGTTTTCCATCGAACTTATTCATATATGATGTAATCTCACGGATGCCAAATCGGACATTCCTGACATCAGAGGTCATACCGTCAGTTTGAAATTCCAGTTCGAGATCATATAATTCAGGATTCCCGACTGTATGGGGCCACCACAGACGCGGATTGGAAATCTTCAGCTGAGGATAATCTGCAGGATGGAAGGTTACCAGTTTATTTTCCCCGGGTTTGAGATTTATTTCCTGCGAGAATTCAATATCTTCTGCGGATCCTTTATCTTTTATCTTTCCTTCTAGGATTCCTGAAACCTCCGTTTCCCCCGGGTTTAAAAGTTCAGCAGAAATTGTAAGGCTGGCAGCATCTGTTGACGGCAAGTCAAGATCTGTAATTACATGGGGATTTTTTATGGCAACAGATCCGGTTGACTTGATAAAGACATCATACCATATCCCCATTGCCCGGTCGGGGGGAGTTGGATTCCAGTCGACCCATGTGATAGTAAGATCCATGCCTTTCGGAGGGAATATCTCAAGTGCCAGGCAGTTATCTGTACCTGCTTCTGCATAATCGGTGATATCAAGATCAAACAATCTGTATGCACCTTCAATTTCAGTTGTGTCGGCAATTAATTTACCGTTTAACCAGATGTTTGCTTTATAATTGATACTTTGAAAATTCAGCCAGAGATTTTTTCCCTGGAATTCAGCAGGAAGCTTAAACTCTGTCCGGTACCACCATGGTACACTGAACGGGCTGTTATCCGGCATTCCTGCATCGAACCCCTTATAATATCCGGGGAGAGATTCAAAATTTGTTCCATAATAGGGATCGGGATACAGGCCGTTTGCTATCAATGCTGCCAGGACAGTTGAAGGTACAGATGTCGGATACCACCCTTCAGGATCAAAATAAAGGGATGAGATATCGTTTCCATCTGTTGTAATTTTTTGGGATGACTGGATGGTCCAGTTATCCTTGAGGAATAGTTTTCCTTCTGTATCTGCCTTGCGGGAACAGGAGAAACTGACAATTATTCCGGAGAATAGAATGAAATACAGGATTATTTTTTTCATGGGAGCTGATTTTGATTCAAATTTATTTTATTTTTTCTATATCATAATCGTTTGTTCCGGCAGTTTGCCTGGCTACCCTCTTGCTATCGCTTCAGTTATAAGGATAATCCTATGGGACATTCCAGATGCGGGGTTTCAGTATAAAAAAGGAAATAATTTATAGGTTTTATTTATATAACTTACATATTCCGGAAAATTTTCGGACATGAATTTTTCTTCTTTTTTTATTCTGATATGAAGCGTGTAAAAATTCAGGATGACGAATATCCAGGAAAAGGCTGCTTTAAGCATCAAGCACGCACCTGTAAGCAGTAGAATAATAGCAAGATACATCGGATGGCGGATCAAGCTGTAAATACCGGAAGTCACAAGTTTATGGTTTTCCTGTTTTTCAACCCTGGTGGAAAAACCGTGTCCAAGATCAAGATGTCCCTTTATTCTGATACTGGCAGCTATTATGCATATAATAATACCGGAAATCATAACCGGCCAGGATACCTGTTTATGTAAAATATTATATTCGAAAGGTACGGCAGCAAGTGTGATGATGAATGATATTAAAACCGGGAGATAGGTTCTGTCTTTTGATTTTAGCGATACGATGCTTTTTTTATTCTTTTGAATGACGATATCCATTATACCATAGAGTGCAATTACCAGAGCATAGATATGAACCTGGCTCATAATTTTATTTAACTCCCTCATTGGATTTGTTAAACCAGTACTCGGCTGCCTGTTCATTGCCAACAGCTTCATAAGCGACTGACAGGTTATTAGCTGCCTTCCTGGCAATTTTTGGATCGGAAGAGGCAGCAAGAGGCTTTAACAGCTCAATAGCTTTATCCCAGTTATGTTCCATGCAATAATTATCTGCATCAAGGAGATTTTTCGTGATATAGATTTTCCTGCTAATTGTAGTAGTGCCGGGATAAAATTTATTTACATAATTCTCTGCAGCGAATTGAGCCAGTTTCCTGATTTCTTTTTCTGTTTTATTAATTGACGGCGGAATTCCAATTATTGGTATCAATGCCGGTCTTGATGTATATTGGACACGGCATGACTCTATTGTGCGGTCAATCACATCACCGGATTCTGAATATAGAGATAAACCTGTCCACATATAGAGATAATAAATATTAGTTCTGGATTTACCATCTTCATCTTCCTCAACTTCCTGTTCCCAATCCATATCCATATTAAATGCTTCCAGCACGAGTAACATGGAAGAATTGTTCATTGTGCAGATATTTTTTACTGAATCAACACTCAGTGAATCGGGAAGTTTGGTAAAGGCATTCCCGCGTACGAGTGTATCGATTATATTAAAATTTATTTGATCATTAGATGTAAAAGAAGTTTTCAGACCATTAATGACCTCAGTTACACCAGCCTGGAAGACATTATTATCACCTCTGGAAATGGAATCAGGTATTGTGTAATCGTATGAGTTAATAAATGCGATGCTGTTTAATGATTTATCGGGTATGATTTCAGGCGGAGCCGGTTTTTCAAAAAGCACATAGGTATAACATGAAGAAGTGAGCAAGCCCAACAGGATAAGAACTGCTAAAACTTTAATGTTTGTTTTCATACCCCTGAGATTAAAAATGGAACATTTAACAGCCAGCTGATTGATTTTCCTTATAAAATTAATAATTAATAACCTTGTTGCGAAAACATAATGAAGTGACAGCAAGAATTTACAGCTTGTCGAATTAAAAAAATAGTTATAATTTTGGCGACCATTGTCCCGTGGTGTAATTGGTAACACGTCTGACTCTGGATCAGAAAAGTTTAGGTTCGAGCCCTAACGGGACAACATCTCCAATCTCATATTTTTTATATCCGCTTATAATCAATGATTTAAGCGGATTTTTTTATTATGAGATATACCAATTTTTCACGAAAACTCCTTAAAAAGGGGGCTAATTCGAGACCAAAAACAGGATATGAATTTTCAAAAGAATAATTCGATAACTCACTGTGTATTTTGCATTTATATGCACTATTTTGCAGAATCTGTCAGGGCTT
>JBGPAO010000078.1:0-11007 GCA_041480755.1 Bacteroidia bacterium | reverse complement strand
CCTATCCTAATATTTACTAGAGAATTTGGAATGGGAGATAGCATTTTTTATTCATCTATTAATAAAAACTTTAATTTTGATTGGACCGGATTATAGGGAAGGCGACATTGAATTGTCACATAACCCTTACCGGCTCTACTTACCTTTTTAAGATCTTCAAGTCCTTTTTCGAGTACTCGGATGGTTAAGTGTTTTTCATTCTTCCCTGCAAGCTTTGCTAGAAAAATCAAGTCTTCAAGCAAATAATTATCGTAAATAATAAGATTAGCCTGATTATCTAAAAACTCCTTAAGACCTTGTTTGCTGAATGCCATGATGTTTAAAGGTTCAAATGTCTCAAGCCAATTTCAGTCAGAGGATCCAGAGTTTGAGAATATCTTGGACTTAAAACTCTATTGTATCCTGAAAACTCTGTAAGAATGAGGCTTCAGGGAAATCCGGAACCTCACATCCTGTAGACCTGATTGTGACATCCAGGGCATGTCAGAGGAGATTTTTTCAGCAACAATTGATTCTCCTGAAATAATATCTGTCATCCTGCCAAACTTGTCACCTGTCACGATACTGATATCAGATGACTCATCCAGGAATGATTCCACGATCAGGGTATGATTATCATAAAGAAATAAGCTGATCCTGGCCGGACCTTCAAGACGGGCATAGAGATCTTCAGACAGTATTTTTCTTATCTCGGATAACACTTCTGACGGGAGATTATAAATATCTGCAAAATTCTCAGGGATGGTTAAAATATATAGCGTTCCTTTGGAGTAATCGGCCTTATGTAAAAAAGGCCAGCCCAATCCCCCATCCATCCCTGAAATCAGCTCCCATGAATCATTGGTCAGATAAGCAATCTGAGGGATCAATATTTCAGTGTCGCCCTTGAAAGTCCCTTTCCAGCCAATGGAAAATCCTTTACGAGCGATTTTCTGTCAGTATATCTCAGCTCAGCGATATCACCGATACCTTTATCCTCCAGTGCCCTGAGCAAGCCCGAGGTAATCATCACATCTTTGCCATTCGATAACTGGTTTTTTATTTTATTGATTATTTCCGGATCAAACTTAGCTGTCTCTGTCAGTAATATAATGCTGTCATCCGTTGGAAATTCCGGGACAATATCCATGGGTATACCTGCCATGCCAAGATAAGTCTGCAGAAAATCCTCCCCGGTTGAATGGTAAGGTTTGTAACTTTTTATCCCGATTGGTTTCCCCAGTTCCCCCAGGAACTTATCGACCTTTTCAAAAGTGTACCCTGCAGCCCTTGCGAAGGTAGCCGGTGTAACTATCTCTCCGCTGGCCGATTTAAAAGGACTCATCATTTCATCGAAAGAGAAACTTGGTTTTTCATCCTGCCATGGCGCCCTGTGTGATTCAGTGATTTTATTCTGAAGCTGACGAAAATCGAACAAGGTAATCTCCGGGGCCAGTGCAAATAAGGTCAGCCATAACTGCTCAGCGTAGCGGTCAAGGAATCTGGATCCACCCGTATCAACCCATCCTCCGCCATTTTTGCCGGGCCTGATATTTTCAAAATAACGGAAAATCAGGTAACCGTGATATTGCTGCAGGTGCTGGTTACTGAGGACAGGATCACGAGTCTCCGTGCCAGTGTATAATCCATCGAATATCAGGGGTTCAGTCTCCAGGTTAAAGCCGAGTCCCTGGAAATGCTCGTACCAGTTTGGATATTTGATAACCACTTTGATATCAGGATTGACGGCCCTGGCAGGTTTAACTATCAATTCCCTTGCTGCTTCATCGAGGAGTTTCAGCCTGTAGTCGGTCCAGCTCAGATCGCCTTTTCCTTTAATACATAATTCACATTTACAGTTTGTCCCAGATGGGTGTCAGCCAGTTCAGGTCGCTCATCTTCTCTACCTCGTAGGCCCGGGTATAGACAGACACTTTAAAGTTGTTGTAGCCGCCCTGGGGATAAACCGGTGAGCCTGCGCAAAGCAGGCAGCATAGAAGACAGAGGCAAATTCGTTTCATTATCAGGTGGTTTGAAGTTTATATTATGAGGCTGTTTATATCTGACTCTCCCCCTTTTTATTCCCGGGACAGTATCTCAAATATTTTTTAAATGCAAACGCTGATGGTTGCTGTGATTCAAAGCCTATTACTGAGACAAACTACCAATAAATTAAGAAAGTACATGGTATTTCCTCATTTAAAAAAATTTGAGACACTGCCCCGGGTAAGGGGGAGAGTCAGGTATATTCTTCTTCCTATAATTAATTCAAGAACCAGTTAAAATTATAGTTGTCTTTAACTGATCGGTTCCATGCAATACTTACATCCTCTCATTACTTAATAGCTACAGAGATCCCTGATGATAATTTTGATTCCTTAAAAAAGTAACTGACAGCTGAGACCTGATATAAGAATGAATTTGCTGAACTAAAGGCAGACTTTCTTATTGGTGTGACCCGTTTTCATTCCCGGTATAATTTGTCAGCGGCTAATACCAAAAACATAAAGTTTTCTGCGCCCCCACCCATCACATATTCTGTTTGCTGCCAGAAGAATGGCCAGGTCTTGAGCTCCGGGAGATCGGGACGGATGATGCCTGTCCCCGATGCAATTCCGCCGGGTATGTATGTCCAGTCAGCCCGGTTAACACCGTATGCAACAGTCAGCGATTTGGATCCGATGCCCGATGCAAATGAAGCTGTATTCTCACCCGGATGTATACCAAGAACAAAATTCAGTGCGTTGATATAAGACTCCTCCGACGCCAGCTCCGGCCATCCCTTGCAAAAAAAGTACTGATCCACTCCAAACTTCTGTATGTTCCAGCCTGCACCCCAGATTTCCGGCCTGTAAGGAACACCGAAGGGTGTTTTTTCTCTTTCCTTCCATAACTCTGACTGATAAACGGCAACAGCTGCAGTCACTTCATCCCTGAAAAGTAAGGCTTCGATGCGATGAAATACCCGACCCACTGCCCAGCCGCTCCGGGATAAGTCTTTTATTACATCATCTTTCATATTTATCAGTTCCAGTTTAAGATCTTCGTTGTCTGTTGTCAGGATCAATTCTGAAAGTGCAATGATCTTTTGACTGACAAGACGGTTATAATTCCTGGTGCCTGATTGACCAATATTCTTTGAACTTTCAAATAATTTCAAGGCTGTTTCCAGGCATTCCGTTGACAATTCCGGATTATAGGTTTTTAAAACCCTTGATGCAGCAGCCAGTCCCCCGGCAACATACAATTCCCTGCCCTGATTTTCTTCAGTAAATACCAGCCTGTCATCTTTATTGCCCGACCGGATTTCCTGTATCGCCCCTGGTTTTAAGGCAGACACTTCACCAGGTTGCAGGGAGGAATCATATACAAGATTATCGGTCATCGCGGATCCATCACCAAGCATCACATACTGTCGCAGATCCTGTTCAATAATACCCCGGTAAAGCCTTCCCAGGGATCTGTACCCGCCAAGAACGCTTGCAAGTCCATGTTCTATCTGCTGCAGTGCATCGGATTTTCCATCCGGCACGTGAATCTCCACGATCCGTTTCAGCGGATCAATAGATGTGGCATCATAATCCAGGCCGAATTCCTCAACCATCATGGCAAGCGTCCATATTGTTCCTACCTGGGATTCCACGCGCAGGTCATAATCGCCTGCATCATGCCATCCTCCGGCATTCAAACCAGGTACCGGTTCAAGAGGCTTATAATCAGTCAGCGTGGAAGGCCCCTGCCTGTATCCATCGAAATGGTTAAAATCGACAGGCGCCATAAGTGCATCATCAAGATGGCACCAATTATGCCATACCCTGTAATGATCATTTATCCTCATATGGCACATCTGCACCGGCAGGTAATAATCAATGACCGGCTGCCAGACATGGCGCTCGTAAACATCATTACCAATCTTAAATGGCTCTGAAGAAACGGAACCATATTTAATGATATACATGCCGGGATTTATAATTTCAGAAAAATCAAAGACGGTGTAATTATACCTTAGATAAGGTCCCCATTTTGCCGGTAATTCGCTTTTCACAACCACAATACCGTTTTCAGTAATACGGCAGAGTTCAGCTTCAATCTGACCGGGATCTGTCTTATCAAGTTCGATAACCGCTTTTTTAGGCTGCGAGGGATGATACCCAACCTGTGAAACATGAATGACCGGCTCATACTTCCAGCCCGGAATCACATTTGGTGTAATAATCCATTCAACTGCACCCTTCGTGGCATTGGCAGGGACAATGCTCCGGACAATATACCAACCGTTATTATGGTTTGACCGGCCATCCCATAGTTCAAGCGGCGCGGTTTTTGTCTCAATTTCAATCCGCTGTTTTTCAGTTTCAGGAGCGATGACCAGCTTATTACCGGTGGCCAGCGGACTTGCCAGGTATTCCCCCGCCCAGTTTTCAACCGGCCCGTTAGCCTGCCTCGGGAAAATCCCACCTCTGTCATCCATCAGGTAAGCCTTTCCGAAGAGATCCCCCGGAAATAGTTCAAAATTAAATCCCGCTTTCCCGATCCATTCAGCCGGCAGCGGTTTATCAAGATCAACAGATACCTTAAAACTATTCTGATCCATCGCAGTGACTCTTACTGAATACCTGAGTACCAGGTCAGGGTAAATTATGGGATTGAATCCTTTCCGGTCCCTGCTGGAGTCGGGATACCACAGTTGCTGTGTTATGGTTCCCGTTTCTTTACTAACTGTCCGCTTACCCTTAACGGGAATAGGCGACCACTGTCCGGGCGAAGGTTCCAGTCTCAGGTCGCCGTTAGCTGCGACGCGGGTGCCATGTTGAATGACCGTTACACCGCTCTGGTGCCCCTCAGGATAAAAATCACTGAACACCATTACGTTCAGTCCCGGCATTTCAAAATAATCCAAATCATTAATGATAAGGTTTTGCTGTGAGTATGCAATACCGGCAGTCAAAATAAGCAGCAACGGTGATAGTTTCATAGGATTATATAATCTTAATTGAGAAACCAGGTTATTATTTTCTGATCAATCGTGTTGAAATCTGTTCTGTGCCATTTCCGACTTTCAATATGTAGAAACCGCCAGGGATTTCTGACAGATCGATCAAACCGGAATATGTTGTTCCATAAACCGATATTTCATCAGTCCTTATTATCCGGCCCGTTATGTCATAAATGACTACCTCAAACCTGTTGGCAGAACCAGGAGATAATCCGGTTATATCAAGGTTAACAAAATCGTCTGCAGGATTCGGATAGACCCAAATCCTGAATCCCTCCGTGTTGATAAAATGCACCGAAGTATACAGGTTTGAAGCGCCCGGAGTAAACTGCGGCATCATCAGCCATTGAGCGGCACCGTCAGGATAACGGCCGTATGATACATCGGTGGTCTGGGGGCCATATGTTATAGTGTCTATCCAGTGAAATCCGTTATTAACAATCACTGACAGTCCGATCTCCTCACCTCCCGCTCCAAGTTTTATATCGCAATGCAAAGGACCCTGCAGGGTATCCCTGTCGGCAAACAATACAATATAGCCTCCGGCAGGAATGGTTGTTTTTTCAGGATATCCACCCGGAACTTTCCATTTAAATGGTTCTCCGAAATCATCCGTTATATAATATCCACTGATATTCACATCAAATTGCTCTTTATTGAATAACTCCATCCAGTCAGCATATTCGCCAAATTCATCTTCATATGCATCCTGGTTTGAAGCCATAAATTCATTAATAACGATATCGGGAATTTCATAAGATTTTATAAAGACAGGCTCTATTCTCATACTATGTATGGGAGACAGTGACAGTTCAGAGTCTTCAAACCGGACTGTATCTCCAACTATGGAATAACTTCCGGCAAGTTCCAGGTCGAAGCTGATATCCGAGCTGGTCGCACCGGATTGATGTATCTCAACGGCGATAATGTTAGTTCCGGCAGTCAGATATAATGAATCAATATAATATTCAAAATAGGTGCTTTCATCAGAACCTCCTGCATAATTTATTGCAAGCGTTTCATTTCCAATATCTCCTTCTGGCATAAATACCCTGAGTACTTCTTTACCATTAATATAAACAACAGCACCATCATCCCTCATAAGTCTTATCAGGCAATCTGTATACTGGGAGAGGCTTTCAATTTCAATCTCCTTCCTGAAATAATAGGTTATGTATTTGTTATTTGCATCAGGTCCGTAATCAAGTATTGTAGTTTCATCACCATCGCCATATCCCAGTTCACCCTGACCTTCTTTCCAGCCGGAATCATCAAAACCTGCAGAGTTCCAGCCATCACTGGGATAGACGCCTGTATCCAGGTATTTCCAGGTTGATTTTCCTGGAAGGATTGTTACTGAATACACTTCATATTCATTAACATCCCATCTGACAAATTTTTTGCCTGCTGCAGGATATGCCTGCAGTTTCAGTGGAAATCCTGAAATATATCTTCCCTCAAATCTTCCTGGTGGTAAGATATAATCATTCAGCATGACTTTTCCTGCAGTATCAGGATACGATGTGGACAAACTGATTACTGGTCCAAGAAAAAAATAATTTCTCAAGTTATTCCAGACATAATCAGGGCGCATCCTGGCAAAATTTCTCAATTCTTCAACATTGGCGTTCCACTGGTCCATAGACCATGGCTGACTCCAGCGGGCAATGTGAGCAGGAAACTCCTCATAGATATTAGCCTGCATTGAATCGATAACATGAATAACATTAGCAGGCTGAAATGTTGTATTCAGGTGCATCATATATGTCATGATGAACTGTTTCCGGAATCCCTTGTTTTCAAGAAGCTTCCTGAACAGAAATGTAGCAAGCGGAGGATTTGGCCAGTCAGGTCCGTCAGTTGCAGTGCAAAAAGTGAACATATCGAATGCCGGGTTAAACTCATAGAGCCCCCATGTATAATCCATATCATACATGATCCATCTCCATTTACTATTTGTCGGTCTGTGTCGCCAGTACCTCTGATTATTACCCGGCCAGTCACGGTTGGCAAAAAACATTTGCGTTATCTGGTAGTTGATATATTCATTTATATCGATCCTATCCGCGACATAATCATAGTTTGCCTGGATCGCAAGGTTATGAGTTACCATATAATTCTCAAGGACAACAAAGGAACTTCCGGTACCGCTTATTACCTGGTTATAAGTTTCCAACAAGTCTATTTCTTCGGGAGGAATTCCGAAATTGGATTGAAAATAATGCTCATTCACTTTCTCGCGGAGGTTGTGAATCCCCCAGTATTCGCCATTCATGAAGACAATTACCGGTTCAAAAGCCTGTTTATCAATATCCATGTTGGACTTAGCCACAGCCTGTGTAATTCCGTCACGCATTAATGTATACCAGAAATCGTTTCCTGAATTCCTGAAAACTAAATCCTTGAACCAGTCGACATCCGGCTTTTCCCTGAAAAAGGGATATCTTATTTCGTTTGAACCATACTCATTACGTGAAAAAAAGGCAAGTGATTTCATATCTGCCAATCTGCTGCAGCCGCCATGGATTTTCAGTCCACCGTCAGTGAATATCTTCCTGGTCCCTGATTTTCCAAAGTATTCCAGGCTGACAGGACGTTCCCAGTCCTGGTTCCAGTTCACAGGTACTTCGCTGCAATAACCCGTTATTCCATTTGTTCCTGACACATAGATCCCCTGTACACTGTCCCATAGGTTGACAGGGTCGGTAACCAGTGAAAAAACGGGTAAATTGAATGTGTCGCTGATCAGGTAGGTAGCCGTCTCAATCCATCCGGGAAGATAGCCCTCTGCCCAGATCTTTGTCCTGATGACCGTATTGGCTGAAATACCAATCGGCCCGCCATATATATCCGAATTCTCGTCCGGCTCTGAACCGTCGAAGGTATAACGGATGACTGCACTTGAATCAATCCAGGATAGTTCGAGCATCTGGTAATCCGGATAGATACCCGGAGGCGGATTATAGGATATTCCTACTGCAAGACGGTAAGAAGAGGCCTCATCATTGGGTGCACCGGGAGTTGGATTGGAAAAATATACAAGACTACCTGTATCGGTTTTTCCATAAGAGACGTCCTCAAATTGCCTGGCAAAGAATAATGAATCGATCAGAAGTCCCTGCTGGTTCGTCAGATACAGGTTTTCTCCGGAAACATTCAGTTTAAAGCTGGCATGAAGACCCGTTTGCAGTTCACCGGCTTCATCCGCCCATACCAAAAGAAAGCCATCAGGATCAATCGTTGTTCCGGAAGGAAAATCCCATTTGCTCAGATTCGCAGGATTATCGCTTAATGAAAAAAACGAAAGATCAATTATTTCGTTTCCGGCATTATATATTTCGATCCAATCAGTGCGCAGGAACAGATCCGGATTGATAATACCGGTGGTATTATAAGCCATGATCTCATTTATCGCCAGCTGTGTCTTGGCAGTGCCGGAAAGAGACAGAATAAGCAGGATGCTTATTATTATTTTGTTCAGGAACCGGATTTTTTTCAATGAAGGGTAAAATATCGTCAATAATGTTGTGGTTTTCGGTGTTTCATTAACAGGTTGTAAATTTAAAAAACATCCGGGAATAGATGCGTCCAATATAATTTTTAATTGTGATATTTGCCAGCCTCTTTTGCTATTTTCCTATAAATACTGACTGCATTTCGGTACCTCGCTTTAACAGTTTCGATATCCTTTGTAAAATATATGCTCCACGGCCCGTTATTTTCAATATTCATAAGTATGTTTTCTATCCATCTGACAAAGTATTCTGCATCATCTGCACTGGCTCTTACAGGTTTGTTCCGGATAGTAATATAAACAGGTGCTGTATGTGATTGATGTCCTTCCGAATTCATTCTCCTGGCACATATCCAGCTGCTTTCTCCGACAGGCAGATCAAAATTTAAGGTAGCAGGTTTACCAGGAATGGCAATTGCATCCTGTTTTGCCACAATCTTCCCGTTGCATATGATCTCAATACTGCCTTCCTGGTGCAGGATCGATGTCCATTTAACATTTACATTTACCTGTCCTTTTCTCCTCAGATTAATTTCATCACCCGGAGAGGATGAACCATTTACTTTGAGGTCCAGGAACTCAACATGACCATTTGTTGTTACCACAGTTCTGCCGTCTTTTATCCCTTCAATCCATTTCCTGTATGTTAAAGGTTCATCATTAACCTGAACATAAGTCAACAGTGATCCTAAAGGAGAGCTGTTGTTACAGGGAAAATCAGTTCCTGCTGCCCACCCTGGTCTGAAACCACAGTTAAGAATTTTATAATATGCATGTACAGATGCATCATTAAGCCATACATCTTCTGAAAGAAAATCAATTGTGCCAAGTGCAACCTCAACAGGAAAATCTAACGGGATACAACAATTAAGTTGATTTTGAATAGAATCATTAAGATATTGCATATGACAAAAGCCCATAATTGCATTCTGCTTTCTGCCCCATTCAAGAATCTTATATGGAGATTCCTCCCATATTTTTGTTGCATTTTTAAGTCCCAGCAGTACTATATGGCCTCCCAGAGCCTTGTTTTCAAATGTCACCCCTTCCGGGTCAAAATGCCACTCAGCATCCCAGTGTACGATTCGTTCCGGAGATGATTGTTCAGTATCCCGGCCTGTTACTTTTGGAAGATCTGACTTGCTGTCTTTCACTTCACCATTTCCCATATCAGCAAGCAACGAAATTACCGGGAGATCATTAGTTTCCATCATATCCGCCAGGCTGGTTTCTTGCCATATGGATGTTATTTCACCGCAATTCCTGTGAACATGCATATCTCCCGGATACCATCCCTGAGGCTCTGGCTTGCTTCCGGAAATCACAGTCCGCTTATTCTCCGGAAAACTTGTCAGGGTAAAAATTGTACCTTCAGGAATAACAAAACTCAAAGAATTATTCGATACTATTATGTCCTTTTTTTGCTCTAGGTTTACATAAGAGTTTGTAATAAACATACTTAATCTTTCCAGTGATGGGAACCCGTCTATTATACCATTAATTGAGACAGGGTAACTGGCATTATTCCTCCCAAAGATTACAAGTTGGCCGTTCGGATTTAAAAAAGCATAAACTGCAAGATCATCATTATTTACAGATGAACCCACCCTTACAGCACCTGGCTTCACAAACCTGAAAAGCTGGGCAAATTCATAAAATTGTTTGCGCGGAGTCCAGCTCTGGTCTGATATACTAAAGGCTAATAATGGTTTACCCTGTTCTTTCTCCCAGTAAACCCAGTCGTTGGGAGGATTGGTCCCATATCCGTTTCTGACGCCGTGCTGATAAACACAGTCAAATCCATCCCAGAATAAATTAGCTGAGGCGCTATCATCCAGCTGCCCTAACAGGTTCTTAATACCGGCAGTTTCAGTTACCCAGTAAGTTTTAACCGGATTTGTTTGATCCCTGATGATATTCAGATAATTGCCAGCATCATCACCATACTGATGAACGCCCCAGCAGGCCAGCTTTCCCAACAGGTAAGGATCCTTTATTATCTCATAAAAGCAGGCGCTGAACAACTTATCTCCCGCAGCATCAGGAGTTACAAAACGGATATCATCCATCCCAAGACGGTCCAGCTTTTCAGCCAGTTTCCTTATTAAACGTATGTATTGTTCAGCATCCGGCATATCAGGCCCCTCGACAATTCCGCCGGGATGTTCAGGACTTTTCGTGGAAGACAATATATCCGTTTCATTCATAGGGGATACCAGCCTGAAATTAATTTTTTCATTGTTCCTGGCATAATAAAGCAGAGCGGCTATCGACTCAACAAATTCATCCTCCATTGCAGGATATATAGCGAAATTGGTATCACCCATCCAGCTTTTTACAGGATCCGGCTCAGTCTGAGGTTCACATGCCGGAGGGGCTCCCATGAAACTGATAATCAATCTATCTGTGATCCCTCTCTGATTAAGGTAATGCAAAGTGCTCCAGACTCCCTGAAACCTGGAATCTGAAAAGACACTGTTAAAATAGGTCCAGTTAAAGTTTTCCGGGTCATTATCAT
>JBGPAO010000077.1:0-11067 GCA_041480755.1 Bacteroidia bacterium | reverse complement strand
CATGTTTAACAAACATTTAATATAATATAAATGGGGCCTTGTTTTTCGGAATTTCGTTTTTAATATCTTTATCCTCATGGATATAATTGAATTCCTAAGTATCGATAGTTCCAGGTTAAACGCAGATCTTCTTGTAGAAAAATTCGAAGAAAAAAAGGAAGTTTTTAGTACTCTCCTGGATATAATGTACGAGGACACATATCCCCTTTCAATGAGGGCAAGCCGTGTCGTCTGGTTGATTGCTAAGAAGTACCCTCTTTTTATTGAGCCGTATATTCCGGAATTTATAAACAGGTTGACAAATTTTAAGACAGATGGAGTCCGGAGAAATATTCTTTCAATACTTGTGGATATTCCGCTTCCTGATATTGATCCTGGTGAATTATTTGATATTTGCTATTCATGGCTGGCATCAGAAAAAGAACCCGCTGCTATTCGCGGAAATGCAATTACTATACTTTATAAGATCTCTGAAAAAGAACCGGACCTGAAACCTGAGCTGATTGAATTGTTTCAGGCTCAATTGCCATGTGACTCCAGGGGAATTGAAGCAAGAATCAAAGATGTGTTGAAGAAACTTAATAAAAAGGTTAAATAGATCATTGTGAATTAAAACATAAATTGATTAATATTTTAATCATAAGAACATTACCCTGTACCTTGTACCATGTACCTTGTAACTATTATTTATTTTATGAATACAAATAAAATAGTCATTCTTACCGGTCCCTCATGTGTTGGCAAAAGTCCATTGGAAAAAACATTGGCTAAGGTCAGTCCGGATGTGCGTAATTCTTTGCATAAATTGTTGTTGTACAACGACCGACAGCCTAGGCCGGGTGAACGCGACGGGATCGACTATCGCTTCAGTACGACTGATCAGGTTAAAAATTTTAAAATTAATCCTGACTTTATTTTCATGAATGTACGGGGTGATCTACAAGCACTTGACCTTAAGGAACTCGTAAAAATTCTTGAAAAAAGCCATGCATTCTTTGAAGGGAATCCATATGTTGCGAAAGCGCTTCTGGATCATCCCGGTCTGGCCTCATTCCCAAGACTGAGTGTTTTCCTCTCTCCCCTTTCCAAAGAAGAAATAATGGAATTAAAAGATCCGGCCTGGCATATTGATATTCCAAAAATGTTGTCTGAGATTATGAGGAGAAAACAGTTAAGAAGGAAAACAAAACAAAAAGTGGAAATCTCATTAAATGATCTGGAGGATATTGAAAGACGGGTTAACAGTGTTTATGAGGAATTATCCATGGCATGGCATTTCGATTATGTAATTCCAAATCATGACGGGGAAGACAGTGATAACTGGGAAATGTTCTATTACCCGATTGGAGATGCCCGCAAAACGCTACATGCCTTTATTGAGCTATTGAAAGGAAATATCCCGGATTTAGCTGAAAAATGGGATAAGGATTTTTTACCTTGTAACCTGTAACCTGCAACTGATTTATTCTTTGTCAACAGGTATTACTCTTTTTGAGGACTCATATCAATTAAGCCATTTTACTCATTCGTTTTTAATTAAAATAATAAATTGTAATTTTCCTGTATAATAATAAAAATAAAATGACATCACGACGAGAATTTATTAAAACTGCTGCTGTGGCAGCTACTGCTGCTGCGTTAGTTCCCTCAGTAAGTTGTTCCGGACTTTCCTCTCCTTTTGATGCAAAAGGTCTGCCTACAAGAATTCTTGGAAAGACAGGAGTAAAAGTACCAAGAATGGGTGTTGGTCTGGGTAGCCGGTGGATGGGCGAAATGAATGATGATAAGGCACTGGAAATACTGGAATATGCTTTGAACAATGGATTATATTATTGGGATACAGCCGCCAATTATGGCAACGAACAAATATCAAGTGAAGAAAGAACAGGCAGGTTATTAAAAACCAGAAGACAGGAGGTTTTCATGGTCACCAAAGTTGAGGAACGGGAAGCTGATAAAGCAAAAGAGAGTATTGAAAGAAGCCTGAAACGTCTTCAGACAGATTATATCGATCTTCTCCATGTTCATTCTGTTGAATCAGTGGAAGATGCAGAATCATTGGGTGATAAAGGCAAAGTTCTGGAAGTTTTGCATCAGTACAGGGATGAAGGAATTGCCAGGCATATCGGTTTTACAGGTCATGGTTCAGCCGAAGGGATGAAAAGAGCTGCCGAATTATATGATTTCGAGGCTATGATGATTGCACTCAATCATAACGTTCCAGACAGAAGTGAAAAACTTGAGGAGTATGCTGTACCATTTGCGGCTAAAAAAGGCCTTGGTGTGATTGCTATGAAAGTTATCCGGCCAAGGGAAACCATTGATGGATTAGACCCGCACGATTTGATCCGTTACGCCCTGAGCCTGGATTATTTTTCAGTAGTTAATATCGGAACAGATAAAATGGAAGTTCTTAAAGAGAATCTTGATCTCATAAAAAACTTTCAACCGTTACCGGAATCCCGCATGGAAGAAATAAGACTGGCATTGACACCATTTTACCATCATGAAAACCTGGCATGGATGAAGCCGGGATATATTGATGGCATTGCATAAAAATTTACACAAATGAAAGCGTCTGAGTCCTTATTATTCGTTTTTCTCCTGTCGTTTTTGTTTGCATGTCAGAAGTCGCCAAAAGATTTTGAACCCAATTATGATGAATCTAAAGTCCCTGAATATAAATTACCGGATCCTCTTGTCTTCGAAAATGGCAAACCAGTGACCAACTCCTCAGAGTGGTACAGTAAAAGAAGACCTGAAATACTAAAATTATTTGAAGAAGAAGTTTATGGCAGGATTCCTGAGTTTGAATTTAACCAGGTATATGTGCTGAATGATTGCGATTCAACAGCATTGAATGGAAAAGCGATACGCAAGCAGGTTACCGTTAAGGTAATTGTGGATGATAAAAGCCTGGATATCAATGTGCTTATTTTTCTGCCAAAAAGCAAAAAACCGGTGCCTGCATTTCTGGGATATAATTTCAATGGTAATCATACTGTTAATCATGATACTGCCATATTTGTCACCAGAAATTGGGTGATGAATAATGAAGAGATGGGGATCACCGGCAACAAGGCAACGCAGAAATCAAGAGGTATAAACAGCAACAATTGGCCATTGGATCTAATTATTGAACGCGGATTTGCCCTGGCAACCGTTTATTACGGAGATATTGATCCTGATTTTGATGATGATTTTCAGAATGGAATTCATGGACTTGTTTATCACGAAGGGGATATACCCGCTGCAGAAGAATGGGGTTCTATTGCTGCCTGGGCATGGGGACTTAGCAGGGTGATGGATTACCTTGAAACAGATCCGGCAATAATTTCCCAGAAAGTTACGGTGATAGGACATTCAAGGTTAGGCAAAACAGCATTGTGGGCTGGAGCAATCGATCAGCGTTTTGCGGTTGTTATATCAAATAATTCCGGATGCGGAGGAGCTGCCATTTCAAGGAGGCAATTTGGTGAGACAGTTGAAAGAATTAATACAATATTTCCACACTGGTTCTGTGATAATTTTAATGACTATAATAATAAAGAAAAGAATCTCCCCGTGGATCAGCATATGCTGATAGCTCTTATAGCCCCCCGCCCTGTCTATGTGGCAAGTGCTACCGAAGATTTGTGGGCAGACCCCCTGGGTGAATTCTTAGCCGCTGCGGCTGCTGATACAGTTTATCGGTTTCTGGGCCTTCCCGGGATATCAATAAAAACCATGCCCGAACCTGATCATCCGGCAATGGAAGGATATATTGGGTATCATTTACGGACGGGGAAGCACGACATCACACCATGGGACTGGGAACAATACCTGAATTTTATCAGTTTTCATCTCAAATAAAAACAAACTTGTAACATTTTAAGGTAACTTTGAAATAAATTAGGTTATCATGAGGTATATATTCTGGTTAACTGCCATATTATTGCTGTTCAGCCAGGGTTGTAATTCCCAGAATCTCCAGAACAGAAAAGCGGCGGTGGCTGGTTCTTTCTATTCATCCGATCCGGAGGTCCTGAAAGCAGACCTCAGAAAATTTTTCAGTCAGGCCAAACCATGCACCAGCACCGGAAATGTTCTTGCAATAATTTCCCCACATGCAGGTTATGTGTTTTCCGGTGTGGTCGCCGCTTCAGCTTTTAATCAGATTGATAAGAACAAAAAATACGATAACATATTTGTAATTGGATCAAGCCACTACGTTGCTTTCGATGGCGCAGCAATCTATAATAAAGGAAATTTTGAAACCCCTTTAGGGACCGTTCAGGTTAACATTGACCTGGCAAATAAGCTTATTAATGATTATGATGTTTTTATTTATAATGATCAGGCTCATACGAATGAGCACAGTCTTGAAGTCCAGCTGCCTTTCCTTCAGTACCTACTTAAGGATAATTTCCGGATTGTTCCCATCCTGCTTGGAACACATTCTACTGATATCTGTTATAAGATTGCGGAAGCATTATTACCGTATTTTAATGAGAATAATCTTTTTGTAATCAGCTCTGATTTTTCACACTATCCTGCTTATAAGGATGCATGTACAGTTGACAGGCAAACTGCTGAAGCAATCAAATCCAATTCGGTGGAGAAATTTGCTGAGGTTATCAATTCGACAATGGAGAAAAATGTACCCGGACTGGAAACCTGCCTTTGTGCATGGCCTACCGTACTTTCATTATTATTTATGACTCAAAATGATCCGGAAATTAATATTAATCTTATTGAATACAGGAATTCAGGTGATACTGATGAAGGAGATAAATCAAGAGTAGTGGGATATAATGCCATCAGTTTTACTAAACCAGCCGGCACTTCCCTCAATAAATCCAAAGAAAATAATGATATGGCAATAGACAAAGATTTTGCGCTTACCGATAATGAGAAGAAAATATTATTGGGAATCGCCAGGAATACCCTTGACCAGTATATACGGCTCCGGCAGACACCGGAGATAAATACATCAGGGTTTACACCAAATCTTTTTGAAAATGCAGGAGCATTTGTTACCCTGAATGAAGATGGCCAGCTTAGAGGATGTATAGGCAGGTTCAATCCAAATGAACCTCTGTATAAGGTAGTTCAGGATATGACAATTTCTTCATCTACCAGGGATTATCGTTTTACACCTGTGACTCCTCCGGAAATAAATAAAATCAAGATTGAGATTTCGGTGCTGACCCCGATGAAGAAGATCGAGAATATCAGGGAGATAGAATTAGGAAAGCATGGCATCTATATCCGCAAAGGTTTTCAATCAGGCACATTCCTCCCCCAGGTTGCAGATAAAACCGGCTGGACAGTTGAAGAATTCCTTGGCCACTGTGCACAGGATAAAGCCAATTTAGGGTGGGATGGATGGAAAGATGCCGAGATATTTACTTATGAAGCAATCATCTTTGGCGAGTAAAAATCTAATAATCAGCAAGTTCAGAAATGAATTCACCCTATGCATTGGTGCCAATAGGTATAATAACTCTCCTGATTTACCTGTTAAGCCTTATCCTTTCGCGGCTATCGGTAATTCAGACTAAATCGCACCGACAGTTCTGGAATATAATCCTTCTGATTATTTTTTTATCTACAGCTCTTATGGGCCTTGTACTTGCCATACAGGTAAATTACAAGCTGAACATCCCTTTCATAAAAGAATTATTAAAATGGCATGTAAACTTTGGAATTGGGATGACCATGGTGGTCGTATTTCATCTTCTCTGGCATCTGGATTATTATTTTAAATTATTTAAAGGAAGGTCCGTTAGTCTTATAACGAAGGATTTACATGAAGAGATATTTACTGAAAGCCAGCCAGCCATGCAACCTGGATTTAACCGCCTTATACCTGCTTTCAGTCTTGGATTTACTGCTCTCATCACACAAATAATCCTGTTGAGAGAGTTCCTCACCGTTTTCTACGGGAATGAACTGGTAATAGGTATTGTCCTTTCAAACTGGATGATACTCACCGCTCTTGGCGCTGGTGCAGGAAGAAAAATCAAATTCAGGAATAACACCGGGGCATTTCCGGGATTCGCACTTCTTCTGCTTAATATTTTTTCAATCCTGATGGTAGTTCTTCTTAATATATTAAGGAATGTTGTATTTCTGCCCGGCAGCCAGGCAGGAATTTACCAGGTGCTTTTTACCTCAGCCATTCTGATGATGCCATTTTGCCTTCTGTCAGGATACCTTTTTACCTATCTGTCTGTTTCATTTTCAAAGGAATTCAGGATTAATATGATACACAGGACATATGCAGTGGAGTCAGCCGGCAGTGTAGCCGGTGGGATTATAGTCAGTTTTTTCCTGGTATATTTTCTGAGATCACTTCAGATCCTGGGTATTTTCCTTATTATTAATATGATTATTGTTCTGCTTATCAAACAGATCAGGGAATCTTTCCGCAGCAAATGGATTTTCATTTCAATAGGCCTTGTCTGTGTAATCCTGATATATGGATTGAATCTTGACTGGGTAATAAAAAAACCGCTGTTCCCCAACCAGGAGCTGGTCTATCTCAGGGATACTCCATATGGAAACCTTGCGATAACCAGGTCAGCTGAACAACTGAATTACTATGATAACACCTCACTACTGTTCGCAACCAATGATGTTACTGCAAGTGAAGAAGATGTTCATTATGCAATGATTCAGCATCCTGATCCTCAAACTGTCCTGCTTATCTCCGGAGGAATTTCCGGAACCATACCTGAGATCCTTAAGTATGGTATAAAAGAAATAGACTATGTCGAAATGAATCCCTGGATTAACAAAATTGAAAGTACATGGGCACATGTTCCGGACAAAGAACACGTTAATGTCATAATAAAAGATCCACGAATCTTTTTGAAAGAGAGTCAAAAAAAGTACGATGTACTGCTGATGAATTTACCGGAACCCAAAACCGCCCAGCTCAACAGGTATTACACCCTGGAATTTTTTAATTTGCTTAAACAGCATATGCTGCCGGAAAGTATCCTTTCATTATCTCTCCCATCTACATTGAACTATATAAGTGATGAAGCAAACCAGTTAAATTCAGTAATCTATAATACCCTCAGCAAAGCTTATAAATATATTCTTATTGTACCAGGCAACAGAAACTATCTTATAGCATCTGATATGCCGACTAATATTGATATTCCAGGCCTTATCGAAGAAAAAGGAATTAACAATGTTTATGTGAACCAGTATTATCTCGACGTCGTGTCTTTAAAGCAAAGAAGTGACCTGATAGTACAGGAACTGGATCCGGATGCATCTGTCAATATGGATTTCAAACCAGTATGCTACTTTGAACATTTGAAATACTGGATGAGCCAGTATAATATTAACTATTGGATTCCTCTCGGATTTATACTGGCAATTTTCCTGATATCAATAATATGGCTCAAACCATTGCTGCTGGGTATCTATGCAGGGGGATTTGCTGGTTCATCGATTGAATTGTTATTAATAATGACTTTTCAGATTTTATACGGCTACGTGTACTATTATACGGGAATAATAATTACTGTTTTCATGAGCGGACTTGCTTTAGGCGCATTGTACCGGGGAAAAATATTAAGTACATCCATAAATAGTTTTATGTTATTACAGCTGGTAATAATTCTTTATGCCGCACTTCTTCCGCTAGTGATAATTTTACTTAACAGGATGATTTTGCCAGGACTCTTATTGCATTCAATATTCATTTTCCTTACGCTTATCATCTCGGTAGTTACTGGTATGCAATTCTCACTTGGATCGTCTATCTTAAAAGAACAACTGCAGGCAAGGGCCGCAAAGTTATACAGCTCCGATCTTCTTGGATCAGCATTCGGGGCATTGCTTTTTTCGGTTTTTATGATGCCGGTACTGGGGGTTTTTATCAGCTCACTCCTGGTTGCCTCTCTGAATCTGTGCAGTGTGACTATTACCTTTATAAACCGGAGGACTTATATGAACTGACTCTAAATTATGCTTCTTGTTTATGAAATTTATTAAAAGCGGCACGATTTTAGTATAATTTTGTAAAGATTCCGGAGTTATTTTAAAGATACCGGGATTATTTTGAGTTTTAGCCGGACGCAAATACCGATATTCAGTAAAATCATTTGAACATGGCACAGCCCACGTGCTCGTGAAGAAAGAGAGGGAAAACAGAATGAAAATTAATAAAAGGGAATTTATAAAGAGATGTTTATTGGGTGCCGGAGGGATATATGGAGCTGGCTGTATGAAGCTTTTTGCATCAGGTGGAGAAAGTTTACAGTCAGTAACAAATGACCTCGGGAAGTGGAGTAAAGAATCGCTTTTTTACTCGGTTACTCCAAGGGGAGTGAAATGTCTTATTTGCCCGAATGAATGTACACTTAAACTCGACGAACTGAGTACCTGCAGGAACCGGATCAATAAAAATGACAAATTATATACCATAGCATACGGAAATCCTTGTGCACTGAATATAGATCCGATAGAAAAAAAGCCATTTTACCATTTTCTTCCGACTTCAAAGGCCTTGTCCTTGGCAACAGCTGGTTGCAACCTTGCTTGCCTGAATTGTCAGAACTGGACAATTTCTCAATCCACACCTACCGAGACAAAAAACTATGACCTTATGCCTGCTGATGTTGTGGATAATTGCATCAAAGCCGGTTGCCAATCCATAGCATATACCTATTCTGAGCCAATTACATTTTTCGAATATACATATGACTCAGCAAAGATTGCAGCATCCAAAGGTATCAGGAATGTACTGGTTACTGCAGGTTATATCAATGAAGAACCACTCAGGTATTTCCTCAAATATATTGATGCTGTAACATTGGACATGAAATCCTTCAGTGAGAGTATTTATCTCAAACTAAACGGGGGGAAGCTTCAGCCAATTCTAAACACTTTGAAAATCATTAAGGAAGAAGGTGTCTGGTTGGAAATATCAAACCTGGTTGTACCTGGTTGGACTGATAATTTAGTGATGATAAAAGAAATGTGTGATTGGCTCCGCTCAAATGAACTACAGGATTATCCGCTTCACTTTCTTCGGTTCCATCCTATGTATAAATTGACACAGCTTCCATCCACACCCATCTCAACACTTGAGAAAGCCAGGGATATTGCTGTTGCAGCAGGTATTAAATTTGTTTATATCGGCAATGCACCGGGAACAAATGCCTCAAATACCCATTGCCCGAAATGTAAAAAACTCCTGGTTGAAAGACTTGGATTTCAGATCACGCAAAATCACATAAAAAACAGCAAATGCGAATACTGCAGTGAAACCATTCCAGGAGTGTGGAGCTAACCCTTCCTTACTTTGCCTGCCAGAAACATTTTTTCGGGGAAACAATCAGACCTTTGCTTTTTAGTTCTTTCATAGCTTTATCCACACTTTTTTGATCAAGCCCTGATAATTTTACGATGTCTCCGCCTTTAAGAGGTGTTCCGGCTGTCTTCATTGCTTTTAATACTTTTTCAGTTATTTCCATTGTCAGAATTATTAAATTTAGAAATAATTAATTTGTTAATGTATTGAATTTTAATCTATTATAATTCAGATAAAAATAAATAAACATTAATATTTATCTTTCCCGAAGAAAGGTTCCGTTTTGAAATTACACATTCTAATTTAATATTTTTTATGAAAGCAGCAGTTATATATCAGTATGGTTCCCCGGATGTATTCAGAATTGAAAACATCGAAAAACCTTCAATCATAAATGATGAAGTCCTTATAAGGGTTCATGCAGCAAGCATTAATCCGGTTGACTGGAAACAAAGACAGGGCTGGCACAGGATGTTTCTGAAAGCGCATTTCCCGGTAGTACTTGGATATGATGTATCAGGCGTAGTTGAAGAATGCGGTGATAGCGTGATAAAAATAAAAAAAGGTGATGAGGTATATACCCGGCTGACACGGCGCTTTGGAGGAGCATTTGCAGAATATGCAGCGGCTTCTGAAAATACTGTGGCGAGAAAACCAGCCGGTATAACCTGGGAAAAAGCTGCTGCAGTTCCCCTGGCTGCGACAACCGCTCTGCAGGGATTAAGGGATAAATGTCAGCTGAAGAAAGGAGAGTCAGTATTAATAATAGGTGCGGCTGGTGGTGTGGGCCATTTTGCTCTTCAGATTGCAATGCATATGGGCGGTATCGTTACAGCAGTGTGCAGTGGCCGGCATAAGAATATGATGGATGAACTAAAACCCCATTATTGGATTGATTATACAAAATGTGACTACAAATCACTTCCGGAAAAGTACGATGTGATCTTTGATGCAGCTGGTGTAGAAAGTTTTCGAACCTGCAGTTCACTTCTGAAACCGGGAGGAAGATATCTTACAACTCTTCCAAGGCCTAAACATTTGATGCATAAATTAATTTCTCTTTTCACACCATCAAAAAGAGTTAAAACATTCCTGATGAAATCTAATGCAAGTGATCTGGAAATCCTGTCGAAAATGATTGATGACGGTCAGCTTAAGATATATATTGATTCTGTGTTTCCACTGGATAAAATCGCTGATGCACACAGAAGGGCTGAGGAATACTCTACACAAGGGAAGATCGTAATTATAATTCAGGAATAAATAACCTTTGATATTTCGAACTGAAAACCGAGAACTTAGAACTTAGAACTGAGAACTTAGAACTTAGAACTTAGAACTGATTTCCCCTAAAATCCCATCATCTTCCTGATTTTTAAAACAGCGATTTGCTCATACGTTTCATCCAGATCTACATTAATCCTGCTGAGATCATTATTATCACTGCTTTGTAAAATCAGAGTCCGCTTCATTTGTTCCAGATGATTTATTCTGTCTTCATATAACATGATTTGCTGATCGAGACTCATATCCTGGTTTTTTTCTATTTGTTTCCGCATCGCTTACAATTAATTAGACGATACAAAATCAATTTCGTTACAAGTAATGAATAATATATTTCATATAATTATAACTGAGGTTAATAAGTCTTAAATATTGTTAAATCCATGAATTAACATATTTTAACAAAAAATATTTGCAATTACGAACATCTTCGTATATATTTGTCTACGAAAAGATTCGTAGTCCAT
>JBGPAO010000076.1:0-11109 GCA_041480755.1 Bacteroidia bacterium | reverse complement strand
TTCTTTTTGAAGGAAGTAATCATTATATATGCTGTTATATTCAAATCGTACCAGAACTTCATGATTCTGTACTACACTGGCCGGTGCGATTGCACTTGCAAAAAACCCTGTAGCGTCAATATCTCCACCCGGATTATAACGAAAATCAACGATAAGATCTGTAATTCCTGCAGTAGAGAATTCACTAAATATTTGTTCAAGGGAAGAAAGATATTCCCTGTCTTTACCTGAAGTGAATTCAACATAAACCAGGTATCCGATTTTATGGCCGCCTATTTCCTTTATTTCATGATATAAAGAAGGATCAAGGGCAAGAACCTCAGCTGTCATGGAGATTTTTCTGTCAGTAAGAGAAATGGACGTGCCATTAAATTCTCCAAGTGTTACTGTCTGTGTACTGGAATTGTATAAGTTAAGATAATTGACAGTAGTGAGACTAATATTGTTAATTTCAAGAATTATATCACCTCTTTTTAAACCAGCAATTTCTGCAGGCGACCCGGGGTATACATATTCCACAAGGATGAAAATATCATCAGTATTTGAGAATTTCCCGAATGCCGGAGAATAACCTGTTGATTTGGCAACACCATAATACTGGTCCATGAGTCCTTTATAATCATCATCAATCCAGGAGAAGCGGTCCTTTTTTGAATAAAGAAGTTTTTTGAAAAAATTCTCAGGATCAGGTTCCTTATCCGGTTCAAGTGACTGGGGTATATAAGTGTTCCAAAGATATACCTCATTCATTACGTCCCATATCCAATTGTTGACGTATTTGGTGGCTTCAGTAATTATAACAGTGGTATCGCCATCATCAGGACCAGGAAGGTCTTTCTTGCAATCAGGAAGAAATACTATCAGACCGGATATTATTACAATCAACAATATAAATTTTTTCATGCTCAGGTCTTTATAATGAAACAACCGGTTATCGTTTAACGTTAAAAGTAGTGAATAATTTTCCGGGACTGTGTTAAATTTAAGTTAACATGACAAAACTAACACTTATCTGTATAATTACCATCTGCTTTACCTTGCTTTTTGCCCGTTGTGAGAGGGATGGTGACTGCAAGGAAGTTATTACTGTCCCCTTTATGTACCTGAAGGATTTTGGGGGTGAGGAGGATTGCGGTCTTGATTTTGGGGTTGCTGATCCCGATTCGAATTATTTAATCAATAATGAAGATTATTATAATGAGCTGATTTCTTGTAAGGATAGCATTCTTGATTTTACAAAATACGTTCTTCTGGCAGGCTCTCGTCATTTTGATACTACTGTAGTGAAAAAGAGCCAGGCGGCAATCAGGAATTGTAAAGAACGGACTTTTACCTACAGAATATCCTTTGAAGTAACAGATACCGTAGAAACAAGGTTTCATGAGTATCACGCAGTTATTCCGAAAATACCGGATGATTACCAGATTTCATTTGAGATAGTTGTATGGCAGGATTATTGAACAGGGGAAGATTATTGGTTAACAACCTGGGGTAGAAGAATATCCTCCTGGTTAGACAACCAGGGCAGTAGAGGACCCCTGGTTTGACAACCAGGGGCTCACGGGGATTACAGATCCTTCGCAGTTTCTATCATGACATGGGATTTTTGCATGCCCAGGTAGCGGTCGATAAGCCAGAAAAACAAACAGGTATGTACTTTTTGAGGATTCCGGCTTATTGTTTTGCATGATCAGTACCATTTATAGATTTTCAGGCCTATAAGGAAGCAGCCTGCTCCTAAACCTGCCAGAATTGCAGAGTTGCCTGCAACCTGTGCCAGTCCGGAGCCTTCAATAAATACTGCCCTGATTGAATCGGCCATCATGGTCAATGGCATTTTCTGGATTATTGGTATGGCGAAATCCGGGAAATTATGATAACTGAAAAAAATACCTGAAAGGATCATCATCGGCATAGTAACGACATTGATCAGACCGGTGCCAATCCTGGAATTTGCTGTGCGTGAAGATATCAGAACAGCAAGCCCGCTAAAAGCGATATTTCCTGCCAGGAAAATAGTTGCAAGAGCAAGGAAGCTGCCCTGTAAAGTGATATTGAAATAAAAATAGGAGAAAGTCCATAAAATCGCAGCTTCAATAATGGCAATTGCCAGTCTGGCCACAAAGAATGATATCAGGAATTCTGACCTTTTCATAGGAGTTGCGACCATTCTTCTCATGAGTTTTTTTGATCTCATTTCAATCAGTGCATAGCTTATCCCCCAAAGAAGGGAGTTCATAGCTCCAAGTGCTAACAGTCCAGGCACAAGGAAATCAATATACCTGTTGCCGGTCTGGGTGAGAGGACTGATCTTAGCGTTTTCAAAAACCCGGTTATCATTGTTTAATGCAGAAGACAGCATCACAAACAACGTTTTTGCCTGGGGATTGACCGGGTCGAAAAAATATTCAAGACTATCAGGATATTCCTTCAATATTAAATTAACCTGTCCCCGTTTCAGTAACAGAATTCCATGATCCCAGTCGGTTGAAATAAATCTGAAAGATGTCTTTCCCAGTTTATCCGAAGCAATAATTTTATCAAAGCAGGTCGTATTATCACCATATATTTCTTTGGTTATTTTTTTAGAATCTTTAAGAAAGTCGCGGAAGACTAGATATTGTTCACTGGCGTTTTCTATTAAGACAACCTGCTGCACCAGTTCACTTTGTCTTGAAAAAGCAATTCCAAGGACCCATGCCATGGCGATAGGGAAGATTATGGACCAGAAAATGATTCCCGGTTCACGGACAAATTCCCTGAAATGTATCAGAATAAGCTGTATTAAAGGATTGCGTCTCATTCAGTGTTAATCATTTAATCTTCTCCCTGTCAGTGAAATAAAAAGATCATCAAGGGTTGTTTTCCGGCATTCCAGGCCCATGATTTTATACCTGGCTGAATCTGTTTTTCCAAGCACATGAGGTAATGCCTGGATAATTTCAGTCACATACAGGGTAACCTTTTTATGATCAGGATCCCAGTTCATTTTTTTCAGCCAGTTATTATTATTCAGATCCAGGTCAGCAGGGTTACCGTCCAGGTTGAATTCAATAATCTCATCACTATGATTCTTTGTCAGCAAATCTTCCAGAGTGCCTTCCGCAAGTATCTTTCCTTTGTCCATTATGACAATCTTGTCACAGAGGAAGGATGCCTCTTCCATATAGTGAGTGGTAAGGATCATGGTTGTGTGCTGGTTCTTCCTGAGAGCCAGAAGTATATCCCAGATCTCCCGTCTTGAATTGGGATCCAGACCGCTTGTAGGCTCATCGAGCAGAAGGACGGAAGGTGAATTCATGAGGGCTATTCCGAGAGCAAGCCTCTGACGCTGTCCTCCTGAAAGATTGACCGTGTATGCTTTTCTTTTGTCCTGGAGGCGGATCAGTTCAAGTATTTCACTGATCCTTTTCTCGCCGATCCCATAAAAACTTGCAAAGAGCCTTAGTGTTTCAGTTGTTGTCAGTTTATCTATAAACCTTGTCTCCTGCAGTGATATACCCAAAAAACGACGCAGATAATTCTCATTTCCTTTCCAGTGGCGGTTCATAATGAGAATCTCCCCGGAATCGGGCCTCTGCAGTCCTTCGATCATTTCAACAAGAGTGGTTTTGCCGGCACCGTTGGGCCCCAGAAGAGCAAGAAACTCAGCTTCACCGATTGACAGATCTATCCCGTCAACTGCCTTAACGCCTTTGAAGTATTTCCTGATGTTCCGGATCTCTATGACTGGATTCGCTGCCACGGTTAAAAGAAAATTAACTGCAAAGGAAACAAAAATCTGCGGGAAATGTTTCAATCAACCTCTATAGGATTAGAATTAAAAATTCCATAACTTTAATTATAGTATGGGAAATTTTAATTAACAAAAGACAAACTATTCTGAAAAGTTGTTTCAAAATGTCTCCTGAACGCATAATAATTATAGTTTATGAAAAAAACATTATTTCTCATCCTCGCCTTATTATTTTGTTTGTTGCCAGGTAAGACCTGGGCTCAAACAGATAGTGTTGAAATTCAGCCAGATAAAATAGGTATATGGTATTTTGGAATAGGAGGCGGGAACTGTAACAAGGGTGTCGATATAAATTTAAGTTTTACTATTACTTCACCAAATTATTGGGGAGGAGGTATCACTTTCATGACAGGTATAGTTAAATCGAATAACGTACCACCCGATTATTATGAAGATGGATTAAGGGAATTTTCTCCTAAGGATTTTTTGGATGTTGTAGCTTTAAATTTTGTAAAAAAAATTCCGATTCCAAAGAAATCTGCCAGATTTGGATTTGAAGTCGGACCATCCTGGGTTAGGTGGAATGTTGCTGAATTTGAGCTCAATCCGAATTATGATCCAGACGGTGGGTGGCCATTTCCTCAATATAAATACTATAAGTCTCATGTTGCGAAAAATACAATTGGTTTAACACTGATTACAAAGGTTGAATTCCCGTTAGCAGAATTTGTGGGTGTTGAGTTTTCCATATACTCAGTAATTAATAATGTTCAATCCGTTATTGGATTAAATTTGTGTTTGGATCTGGGGAAAGTAAAACCATAAAAAGTATTCGTGAGATCAGGATCAGAAAAATAAATCCTGTTTTATTGTTAATATCTTCCTGTTTTTGATAAAAACTGATTAGTTACAAAATGCCTAATAGGATTAGAAATAAACATTTTATAATTTTGATTACAGTATAAAGAATAAATGAATAAATTAATTATTATTTTCCCTGCAGTGATCATATCACTGTTATCAAATACAATCTGGTCTCAAACGGATACTCTTGACATCAATAAGACCGGCCCCGTAATATGGTACTATGGACAGGGATTTGGGGTCGGAAACAGGGGCGGTGTTTTAGAGTTAAGTTTCACTGTTACTTCATCAAATTTCTGGGGGGGAAGTCTGAATTTCAGGACAAATATGTCCAGATCAGACAATGTTCCGGAAGATTATTATGATGATGGGTTAAGAATCATTCCTCCCAAAGATTATTTAAGCGCCTTATCATTAAATTTTGTAAAGAAATTCCAGACTTCTAAAAAGTTTTTAAGGTTTGGGTTTGAAGCCGGGCCATCCTGGGTCAGGTACAATGTTGCTGAATTTGAATATAATCCAGATTATGATCCGGACAGAGAATATAACGACTGGTATTGGTATTTACCTAATTATTTATATTACAAGTCCCATCATCCAACCAGCACAATTGGATTATCTCTTGCAGCTAAAGCTGAATTCCCCTTAATAGATTTTTTAGGACTTGAGTTAACTCTCTACTCAGTAATAAATAGTCTTCAATCGGTTATAGGATTAGATATATGCGTGGATTTAGGGAGAGTCGGGAATTAGCGGATTCTAAATAAACACACGGAAGGGGGGTTGCAGAATAGTTTAATTCACTATCTTTATTATCCCCAGAAAACGATACTGAATTTTCAACAGAATATATAAATCATAAACTATTATTAACATGGAAGAAGAAACAAAAAAAGAGCCAGAACAACCTGAGAAAGAAGGTTTACTGGACAAAGCCAAAAGGCTTTTTAAAAAAGCTGACAAATTCATTGATGAGAAAGTCGAAAAAGCAAAACAGAGCAAAGCATATGAGGAGGTTTCTGGAGCTGTCAAAAAAGCCGAGGATTTTGTAGAAGATAAGATTGAAGATGTTAAAAAATCCGGCATAAAGGAGAAACTAAATGAATTCGCAGACAAAGCAGAAAGTGAAGCTAAAGATACTTTTGCCAAAGCAAAAGATCTGGGAAAAAAAGTAGCCGGGAAAACGGCTGACAAACTTGACGATATTGCAGAAAACTTAAGGAAGAAATCCAAAGAGGAAACTGAAGAAGGAAAAACAGAAGAAGACTCGGATAAGGCCTGAGGTTAGAAAGATATCAAAACAACGCTTAAATTTAACAGGGCAGGGTTAATATGATCCTGCCCTGTTTTTTATTTTAACGGGGCGAAAGGATACTCATTTTAACAGATGATAAATATTCTGTATAATGAACATAATGTGCATTCTGCATCCATAGAAATTGAAGGGGATTATCTTCAGCTGCATTGCGCACAGCAAAAGGCCGGACATTATCTTTACCTGATTTTATTGTTATAGCATCTGCCTTCCATCTTTTGCCGTTTTTAGTGACCCATTTTTCAATTTCAAAATTAGATTCTCTTTTAACGGACAAATACAGTATATCAGGATTTTCATGGTCAAGAACGAGGCCGCCCGAGTAATTTTGTTCACGCTCCTTATCTTCAGGAAACCAGCTACCGGAATTAATTAAATCATTTGTTAGCCATTTATTCCCATCCCATTTTGCGTATGAATAAATATGATTCAGGTTATCTGGGAATTTCACATATACAAGGACCGGATTTTCCTTTTCATCCATGGCTATATCCCAGATCCATGCTTTATGCTTTGTAATAGTTGCATCATAAACAACCGATGCCTGCCGGGGATTTACAGGTTCATTCCCAAGCTGACCTATTTTCTCATCTTCAACATTATATAAATTCCCGCTTTTATAGTACATATAATAGATACTGTTTTCATTTTCACTGTTAGGATGTCCGTCGGTGAAGGCAAACATAATTTTGTCCCTGCCGTTTGATTCTACCTTCATATAAGGCCTGCGCATTTCATAAATTCTGTCCGGCAATACAAATATTCGCCCACTGGTCCAGGCATTACCCAGATCATCCGAAAAGGAATAATTCGGCTTGTTATCCACTCCTCTCCAGAACAAATAAATACGGTTATTTTCTTCTGACAGTATCACAGGATTTACATAAGTATTTGTATTTGCAAATCCACTGTACGTTTCCATATCGTTAAGGTACAGCTCCTGTTTATTCCAGTCTGAGATATCTTCCGGTTTTTTCATAGTGAACAGGAAGGTAGGATCAGGACCACCGTGTTTTGTAAAAAAGACCATCAGCCGTCCATCAGGAATAAAAATCAAAGCAGGATTATCATGATCATCTATTTGAAAATTCTCCTGTAAAACGATTGTTTTAGTTTCTTTATTGACATGGTCGTAATATCCAATTATAACATTGCCATTACTATCGATCCATCCTGCATAAGTGCGATTATATTTGCCTTCATAATAAACTGCCCTGGGATCAGAAAACCAGCACCATGCTCCGTTTTCAGTAAAGGAACGATACTTTTCCGAGTTTTCAGCTTTTGTAATATTACAGGTATGTTTTACATAAGCCTGTGAAAAAAGCGATACAGAAAAGAACAAAAGGATTATTGAGAAAATGGCTTTCATAGGTTTATACTCATTTTATTCCGGGGTCCTGATTAAAACAAAAATAATCCAGGGAGCGATCTGTGTTTCTGAGATCCATTTATAAGGTTCATGTTTATAGCCTAATGGTTTATAAATTGCTTCAACCGTTAATCCTGCACTGGAAAATAATTTATGATAATCAGGATTGGTCCAGAATATGTCCTCGACAGATCTCTGAGGCCTGCCAGAATGTTGGTTCGGTTCTCCCAACCGGGTATGTTGTCAAAGGTGAAAATAGATTGGACCAGGTCGAATTTATTAATTCCAAGATGACTGTAATTGCCGTCTGAGACCAGCTGATAATCACCGGATAAATCCAGGTTTCTTGCTATGTCAAGCATATCCATGGATATATCGATGCCAGTTACATTAAATCCAAGCCGCTTTAAGAACCGGGAAGACCGGCCGGTCCCACATCCAAAATCCAAAGCCCGTTTCCCTGTTACATGTCTGGAAATAATATCCGGTAAATCCCGGTATGCCAGATAATATGTATTTGGAAATTCAAGCCTGGAATATGATTCAGCCCTGGTCTGGTCGTCCCAGGAGTTTTCAAATTTTGGATCAGGAGCGTTCATTATTCTATAGTGTTCGGAGTGACGTTTAATCCTTATCTATGTAACACAAAAATACTAATCCTCTGGATATTGAATTCATTCAGCCGATCCGGGGACAAGTACGAAATATTACAGGATTGCTGCTCTGAGGCCTGAACCATGTTATCCGACCGGATCTTCAGGCAGAAAGGCAGATTCAGGTCCCTACAGCCATTCGATGTCAAATATTGAGGATAATAGGTTCCAGACAGAAACAACTGAATATCTTATTAACAGTGAGGAACTAATTATTTATCCAAATCCATTAAGGGAATCCACAACTCTGATCTTTAGCAATCCTGAAGAATTTAATTATGAATTATACATCATGGATCTCTCAGGAAAGGTATGCCGGATTGTTGATGGTATAACTAAATCTGAGCATGTGTTAGAGAAAGGAGATTTAAAAGAGGGATTTTATTTTGTTGAACTCAGGGGGCCAAAAATCTTCAGGGGGAAGCTGGTAACAGAATGAACTTAAAATATTCCGGTTCGACTTATGAACTGTAAAAGCCGGATGTCTTGATCACATTTGGCCGGCTGGATTACAGTTAAAATATATAATTTAACAACAAGCACTTAACTCCGGCCAAATGTGATCAAGGCCACTGGTTTTTCCAATTCTGCAATGTTCATGTATAAATATCTTTCCGGTTATAAAGTCGGTATGAAAGTCCTATAAGCAACAAAGAGATGCCGATAAAATACAAGAATTGCCAGAAATCGAGCTTGTACTCTGGATTAATTGCATCCATATTGACAAATTTAAATGGGCTCAGGTACCCTATTTTTGCAGCACTTTCTGTAATTTTTGAAAGAGTATAGATAAAATAAAAGAATAGAACCAATCCTATGCTAAAAGTGGTGATCGGCTTTGGCCTTTTAACCAAGGTTGACAGAAATAGCCCTATCGCACCGAACAGCAGGTTTAGCAGCAGGGTATTCAGCGACAGGATCAAAAACGCTCTGATGCTAAAAGGTCCTGTCTTAACGAGTTCCATACATATAAAGCCTGCCAGGGCGGTGACCAGGTTCAATAAAAATACACAAAGTAAAATTACCGCCAGTTTGCTGAAGAAAATCTCACTTCGAGTAAGTGGCCGTGTCAACAGGTATTCCGCGGTTTTATTGTACTCTTCTTTTAGGAGGATATTTGAAGCAAGTACGATGGAAAAAATACTTCCGAGCACCATCATGTAGATGATATTATTGACAGAATAAAATCCCAGTACCGAAATTAGGTCATTGAAATTCGAGATACCTTTAAACTGCAATGCACCTTTTGGAACCAGGCTCATCATACCTAGTATCTTTGACTGGTTTTCAACAAATGTACGGTACACCGCCATGGTAAGTGAAATCAGCAGGGTAATAGCAATCATCCATGCAATGAGACTTAACGCATTCTTCCTCATCTCCTTTAAAAACAGGTTTTTGTTCATTTGTTTTGTCCCATTTTATTTATAGTAGTGCATAAATATTTCTTCCAGCGATGGTTCCTCGATCATCAAATTGACCATCTTCCTGCTCGCCAGCGAATCCACAAGTTCATTGATATCTCCCGAATAAATAAAGGATAACGTTTTACCCGACATGGTGGTTACGTATTCCATGCCATGGATATTGAAACTTTCTTTATTCACCTGATCGGTAAATTCGATGTACACCTTTTTCAGTTGTTTCTTTCTAAGGGTTTCTATATCCTCCAGTTTAATGATTTTCCCTTCTTTAATGATCGCCACTCGTTTACAGAGCATTTGAACCTCATTAAGTATATGCGAAGAAAAAAAGATGGTCATACCTTTCTGATTCTCCGAACGCAAAAATTCAAAAAATTTTGCCTGCATCAATGGGTCCAACCTGGTAGTAGGCTCATCCAGAATGAGAAGTTTCGGATTATGCAGCAGACTTTGTACAATGGATACTTTTTTTCGGTTTCCCATGGAGAGTTCATTAATTTTCCTTTTCAGGTCCAGTTCAAACAATTCACAGAGTTCAACTATCCTGTGCTCATCGTTTTTTACTCCGTAAAAACGAATGCAATAACTCAGAAATTCATGTACATCCATGGAAGAATAAGCATTGGCATCGGAAGGAATATAGCCGACCTGACGCTTGATCTTTTTAGTCTCCCTGACAACATCCATCCCCATGATCTTTGCACTTCCGCCAGTAGGGAAGATAAGGTTCAGCAATATCCGGATCGTGGTCGATTTGCCGGCTCCATTGGGTCCTATAAAACCAAAAATCTCTCCTTCCCAGATTTGCAGGTTAACATGTTCTATTCCCCTGGTTTTTCCATAGAACTTTGAAAGATCAGTGATATCGATAATTGGTGTACTCATGGCAGATTTTTATAGATCCTTCTCTAAAAGTGCATATTCCGGCGTAATTAAGTACACTTGTCCGATTTAAATTGAGCAGTAGTGTCTGTACTAAAGTGAGCAGTCATTTTTAGAGTATAAAAAGAACATTACCAAGCTATTTTTATAAGTTTAAATTTATTGATTTTTTTAGTTTTATTCTAATTTGATATATCTTCCGGACTCGAATATGCTTTTTATTTTGTTTTATCAGAGATTACACTATGAGTTAGATTCTAAGAGCTTCATGAACAAGACTTAAAGATTGCTTTACCGGCTATTATGTTAGGTACACCATCAATTGTAACTAGAACTGTCATTATTCACATTATTTTCCGATAAGATGACAACGAGAAAGGGTACGATGATATATACTAAAATAGCTTATTTAAGAATTGCAATCGTAAGTAAAAGAGCTTCCAGAGGATATTCTAGAAGCTCTTATTTTACTGGTGGGACGTACTGGGATCGAACCAGTGACCTCATGCCTGTCAAGCATGAATTTCACTTCACTCCATTTCACTACTTTTTATTATATTTCCTATAATCAAGATTTTATGGGATTTTCGAGATGCATCTAAAAGAACAAAATTGTATATTTGTGAAATAAAAATTGCAACCCTATTGCAACCACAAATATAATAAATAATGGCATCGGTAAAATTATTTCTATTTAAACATAAAAAACTCAGTGATGGAACACACCCAATTGTGATCCAGGTTATTAAGGATGGTACCAGAAAATTAATCAACTTAGGATTCTCAGCAAAACCAGGCCAATGGGATGATGAGAAGAAAATTCCTACAACTAAGCATCCCAATTATAAATCATTAATACTTCA
>JBGPAO010000075.1:0-11143 GCA_041480755.1 Bacteroidia bacterium | reverse complement strand
GGAAACGATGATATTGCTGGACTAGTTGTAGATGGTGAAGATCTGTATGTGGCAGGTGCCTTTAATGGTCCAACTGTATATTTTAGTCCAACAGAAAGCCTGCCTAACAGTACTCCCGGTACTAATTATGAATCCTTTATTGCTCATTATCGGTCGAGTGATGGTTCATTCCTGGGTGCCAAGAGAGTATTCTGGGGAACAAGTAATCAGCGGTTACAGGACATGACCCTGGATAATTTCAATAATTATCTGGTCGTTGTTGGACAATTTACAACACAACTGATATATAATAACGGGGTACAGGATACGACAATTAATCCATTAGGGACAAAGGATTTTGTTATTGCCCGTTTTGATCTTTCCGGTGGATTTAATAACCTCCAGTTTCATGATTTAAAGAGATTTTACAGTAATGCGAGCGGAACAAGTCTCAAACAGGTTAACCTGTCTGTTATCGGTTCCAACCATACCGGTTACTTCCTTTCAGGAGACCTTTATGGGACACTTTGGTTCCCACCTTCCAAGTCAATAGTCGGTAAATCTACTACAACATCCGATGCTCTGGTAATCAAAGTGGATAACAATCTGAATTATGTATGGGCACGGAGAGGAGGAGGGACTGCATATGATCATGTCAATTCTTCCTTATCAGATAATAATGGTAATATTTACCTGGCTGGCAAGCTTGAAGGCATAAATGGAACATTTGACAGTACAGATACTCATCAATCCAGGGTAATTAAGTCAAACGGTGCTATGGATTTTCATATAACAAAGTATAACAGGGAAGGTAGATTGCTATGGTTATATCATTTTGGTTATGCCGATAATGACGATGCATTTGGTATGGCTCTTCAGGGTAATTATCTCCAGGTTGCTGGGAACATGAGTGATGAAGGTAATACAAATACAGGTTTTATAAAGTTGGATCTGGCCGGGAATTATATTAATCAGGGAGAAATCCATGGAGATGGTGAAGATGTTGGTAAGGGGGTTGCCTTTGATTCAAAGGGGTACACTTTGATAACAGGATATTCCAATTCACCCACATTATACTTTGGCTTGAGAAGTGATCCGGACACGATATTAGTTAATACATCAGGTACTTATGATGCATTCTTGAGTAAATATCAATATCCTCTGACGATTGTACAGGAAGAGGTCAGAGATGTAAGTTGTAATGGAGGAAATGATGGGTATATACGATTAAGGGGAGAATTTGGTAAACCGCCGTACAGCTGGTCATGGGAACATGAAACAAATCCAACACCTGTTGCTGATTCATTAATAGCCGGGACTTACATTGTTACCCTTACTGACAGGGATGCTAATATTGTAAAAGATACAATAGAAATTTCAGAACCAACCAAAATTTTGATTAACAGGACAATTACAAATGTCAGTTGCTTTAATGGGAATAATGGTGGTATTAATATTACACCAGTTGGAGGTACTCCGGGAACTCCACCAACATATGCATATTTCTGGTCCGGTGGTTCCGGGCTAAATCCGACCGCGGAGGACCAGACCGGTCTCTCTGCCGGATCATATAATGTAAGGGTTACGGATGATAACGGATGCTGGCTGGACTCCACATTCAAAGTTACTCAGCCCGCCAGATTGATTATTGACAATCTTATAAAATGGGATGTTTCTCCATGCAGTTCATCCAACGGAAGTGCAAAAGTTTATTCATCAGGCGGCATCGAGACATACAGTTATCTGTGGTCTAATGGAAAAACAACGGATAGTATTAATTCTCTTGCTCATGGAGATTATTCAGTTAAAATTACAGATGCAAATGGTTGTTCTGTAACATCTGAAATCATCACAATTATTGATTCCTGCGAGGTGAACCTGATTGTTGATAATGTAAAAAATGTTTCCTGCAATGGTGGTTCAGATGGCAGTATAGTTATGACTACTTTCGGAGGAGACAGACCCTATACTTATTTCTGGACTCCTGATGTGGGACATAATGATTCAATTGCAACCGGACTTAGTGCTGGAAATTATAGGATTATTGTCAGAGATAATTCTGGTGACAGGGATACTGTTGATATAGTCTTAACACAACCGTCAGCATTATTTGCCAGCGCCATACTGATTGATGTAATATGCTTCGGTGAATCAACAGGCAGAATTAATCAAACAGTTTCCGGCGGAACACCTCCCTATGCACATAAGTGGTTAACCGGACAAACAACCGAAGATCTCACAAACATTACATTTGGCAATTATTGTGATACAATAACAGATGCAAATGGTTGCCAGTTAGTCAAGTGTTATACCATAATTCAGAATCCTGAGATTAAAGTAACCGATTCTAATATAGATTCTGTAAGTTGCTTCGGTTTAAATGACGGAGCAATTGACATTACTGTCGGAGGAGGAGTTGGTCCTTACAGTTATTACTGGCTTAAGAATAACTGGGATCCCAAAGACGGGCTAACGACACAGGACATCCAGGATTTATTTGCAGGTGTGTATATTGTTGAAATAACAGATAATCTTAGTTGTATTAAGATGGATACATTAATTGTACCTCAGCCGGATCCATTGCAAATTCTAACGGATAGTATTAAACCCAGCTGTCCCGGAAGGGATGACGGTGCTGCATGGATTTATACAACCGGTGGAAACGGAGGTTATACTTATACCTGGACACCAACGGGTAAAACCGGAGATCATGTTGAAAATATGACGCCATGGTGTTATGAGGTGAGAGTCGAAGATAAAAAACAATGCTGGGCTGAAGATGAGGTCTGCATACCGGAAAGTCCGGCCATAACAATAACATTGGATTCCATAAATCCTGTTTTATGTTATGGTATAAATGATGGATTCATTAAGATTACTCCGGGAGGAGGGACACCACCTTATAAATATTTATGGTACCCGGATGGTGAAACTACACAGGATATCTATAACAAATCAGCCGGGACTTACTCAGTCACTGTTACTGATGCAGCTGATTGTCCGCAAATATCTGAAAATTACGAAATTCCAGATCTGAGTGAACCATTGGAAATTATTCAACAGGAAGTTATAACTGATGTTAGTTGTTACGGACTTTCTGATGGTGAAATTATCCTTAAGGCAAGTGGTAAAGAACCGATCTTATATTCAATTGATGATGGTGACAACTGGCAATCCGATACCTTATTTACTGGTCTGCCTGCAGGATCATATATTACTGTTGTCAGAGATTCAAATAACTGCCTGAAATATGGAGATACACTCCAAATAACCGAACCGTCAGCCTTACAAATTAACGCGGTCGTTACAAATGTCAACTGTAATGGAGCCAATGATGGATCAATAACCGTGACTTTCAGTGGAGGTACCCAACCTTATAATTGCTCCTGGGCAGATGGTCCGACTACATGTGATCGTAATGATCTGGCAGCAGGTTCTTATACTCTGACTGTTACCGATGATAATGAATGCACGCTTGACAGTACTTTTATAGTTGGAGAGCCTGCCAAATTGATCTTTGATACTGTTATTATTGACAGCCTTAACGCTACCATTACATTAATTCCCAATGGAGGAACCTCACCATATCGTTACTTTTTAGATAATTCAGAAGAGCCGGATAATATTTTTGATGGCCTGGCAACTGGAAATTATATTGTTAGAATTGATGATGCAAATGACTGTTCGACAGGTGATTCAGCAGTATATCTTCCCCCTACCGGTATTGAATCAGTATTTAGTTTCGGCGAATTGTCCCTCTACCCCAATCCAACCACCGGCAAACTCACGGTTGAGATTGAAGCCAGGGATCATAAGGATATCAATCTTGAGATCGTGAACCTGCTGGGACAGGTGATCTGGAAGAAAGATCTGCAGAATAATGGTGAGCCCAGGTTTGTTGAGGTAATTGATATGTCAAAACAGTCCAAAGGAACATACTTTATGAGGGTGAACGGACTGCCGGTGCAGACTAAGATCTTGCTGGAGTAATATCTATAGTATTTCAATAATAAAAAAGGCTTCCATCGGAAGCCTTTTTTATTGGCTGGTGGTTAATCTGAGATCGAATTTTTTATTTCGAAGGGTCCCGGAGAATAAGAAGAATTCATTAAGTTTACCAGGCAAAATAATATCCCATGAAAGTACTTATCCTCGGCTCCGGTGGCCGCGAACATACGCTGGCCTGGAAAATTGCCCAGAGCCCGTTGCTTACAGAATTGTTCATCGCTCCGGGGAATGCCGGTACCAAAGACCTGGGAACTAATGTGAATATCGATGTTTTGGATTTCAAAGGAATCGGGGAGTATACTATCCAACAAAAGATCGATATGATAGTCGTTGGTCCGGAAGCACCTCTTGTGGCTGGAATCGTGGATTATTTCAGGGAAAAAAGAGAGCTGAGGAAAATCCCGGTGATCGGCCCGTCAAAAATGGGAGCTATGCTTGAGGGGAGTAAGAAATTTGCTAAAGAATTCATGATTCGCAATAATATTCCTACTGCAAAATTCCAGAATATCACCTTGGAAGAATTTGAACGGGGACTGGATTTCCTGCGTACTATGGAGCCCCCCTTTGTGCTTAAGGCTGATGGATTGGCCGCCGGGAAAGGAGTTTTGATATGTGAGACATTCCAGGAAGCGGAAAATCAATTGAAAGAAATGCTCAAGGGTAAATTCGGTGATGCTAGTAAAAATGTGGTAATCGAAGAGTTTCTTGCCGGAATCGAAATATCGATATTTATACTGACCGATGGTGAGTCATATCTTATTTTTCCGGAAGCGAAAGATTATAAGCGAATAGGAGAGGCCGACACAGGACCAAATACAGGAGGAATGGGAGCAGTTTCACCCGTCCCATTCGTTGATAAAGTGTTTCTTAAAAAGGTCGAGGAAAAGATTATCAAGCCTACTCTCAAAGGCCTGAAAAATGAGAAGATTGATTATAAGGGTTTTCTGTATTTCGGCCTGATGAACATAATCGGAAATCCGTATGTGGTGGAATATAATGTCAGGATGGGCGATCCGGAAACTGAAGTAGTGATCCCAAGAGTGAAAAGCGACCTCCTCGACTGTTTCCTTGCGGTAACAAAGAAAAAACTGAAAAAAATGAAACTGGAGGTTGACCCAAGGGTTGTTACTACAGTAGTTCTGGCCTCGGGAGGTTATCCGGGGCATTATGAGAAAGGCAAAGAAATCACAAATCTGGATAAAGTGAAAAACAGTATAGTGTTCCATTCAGGAACTTCTGTCTCAAATGGTAAAACAGTTACAAGCGGAGGCAGAGTACTTGCTGTTACCTCCTATGGATCAGACATGCTGGAAGCCCTTGCACGAACTTACAGAAATGCAGACATTATTGATTTTGAAGGAAAAACCTGCCGCAAAGATATCGGCTTTGATCTTTAAGATGAATCCAAAATCTGATCTTTAAAGATGCTGCTAAAACTATTCAAAGGTAACCAACCCTCACTGATCGTTATAATCCCTTTACTTACCGGGTTGTTATGGATAAAAACATTTATCGATCCATCGGACTTTAAATTGGATTTCGACATTTATGAAATGCCTTTCTGGCAATTTATTAATACTCATACCGCAGGCTTAACAATCATCAGGAAAATTATCGCATTGGTTTTACTGATTGCTAATTCATTATGGCTATCAAGAATTAGTACAAAATTTATTCTTGTTAAAGCGAGGACTTACTTACCAGCCCTGTTCTTTGGATTCATCTGCTCCAGCATGGTATTCCTTCAGGATTTGAATCCGGCACTATTCGCTGTCAGTTGTTTTATACCTGCACTTGAGAAAATGTTTAGTTCATATAAAGAAGAAAAACTATCCTATAAATATTTCGAAGCTGCATTGCTGATATCGTTTGGAAGTATGTTTTATGCTCGTTCTGCAATATTGATGTTCGTCCTATGGTCAGCCCTTGCAATACTCAGAACTTCAAACTGGAGGGAATGGACTTTATCTGTAATAGGATTTATCCTGCCATATATTTTCATTGTATTAATCCTGTACCTTTTGGATAATAATATTCCGGAATACTTCAGCAAAATAGCAGCCAACTTCAGAATCACCAGAGGAGTAAGTTTCTTTAATCTTTACAACATAATATTCTTTGCATTTATTCTGTTCCTTGTCGGGATCTCAAGTTTTCAGATGATGAGGATTTACCAGGGATTGAAAATATATGCAAGAATGTACTACAGGATCTTTTTCTGGATGTTCATAATAACTCTGTTATTTGGATCTGTATTCTACAATCAGTCAGCAGAATTAATTTATTTTTTGGCTATCCCGGTTTCTTATATACTCACCTTTTATTTTTACTCACTTAGACTGCACTGGCTTGGAGAGATCCTGTTCTCTTTTTTTATTGGTCAGCTGATTCTTACAGTAATTATGAGCTAAAAGTTAATCTTCCATCTCCTGTCTATTTATAGCGGGCGTTATCAAATTTAGAATTAAACGCAGAACAATTATTTGCTGACGTAGGATAAAATCCCAACTGTATGACCCTGCTTCCCATCAAGGAAGGAAATAAATACATGATAAATCCCTGTTTTCTGACACAGGAAATTAAAGGGATTGTATTCCTCACCTGAGTCTTTATTATAGGAACTGAAAATCAATTTGTTGTTATCATATAGCTGGAGAATTGCCTTGCCAGGGGAATCTTCCGGTGTACAGACAGAAAACCGGTAAATATTATTCTTGCTTAACACAAGAGGATATCTGGCAATAGGTGTAAGCTGATCAGGCTGTGCTGCGTTCAATACGACCTGGAAATCCTTCAGGTAAGTAGCATCTTTTCCGGAATTTGTTGCACATTGTTCAACAAAACCAGGACCAAATTGTGAGAAAAGAGGAAAAGTAAAATATGCTGTAAATAAGATTAATATTAAGCGTTTCATTTCAGACTGATATTAACTTGTTTCTGATTTGTTTTGTTTTGTTTATGATTCTTTTCAATTGTTCATCTGAAATATTTACCACACTTTTTTCATTCTGAACAATCATTATCATCCCACCTTCTTTAACAGTTTCAGGCTCACCGATTTCATATGTGATCTCAACTTTTTCAAATTCTTCCTTCAGTTCATTCATCGATTCAATAACTTCCATTACCTGTTCATGTTCTTTGTAATTATCAAGTATAAGCATGATATTACTTAAATTGACTTTCTGTTCACCAATCCTATCAGAAAGCTCCGGATTACTTTTTTCATTTGCAACCTGGGTAACGAGATACAGACCTTCCACCCATGTTCCGGTAATCATTAACGCACTGAGATGCCCGCGACTATTTTCTCTCAGATAAGAATCCATATTATTAAAACTATTTACCGAAATATACATTAGTGAGTCGATGTTTTCCCTGCTTGTGGCAAGTCTTTGAATAGTTTCAAAATCAAAAAATTGTCCAACTTTAATACCATCGGCAAGCTTATTTATTGCGGCCAGATAATCAACAGCCTGATTGCTTTTATCATATATATTAAGATAACCAAGATCTGCCCCGAAAACTCCAAGGCTATAAGCCATTTTAAAACTCGTATTGTATTTATCAACATAATCTGTAGTTGCAAGATATTTAGTTGAGAATGGAACACCAAGTTCTTTTATCAGTGCAGCCATCTCAACAGGGGAGGATACATTTTGCACAATTTCCTCGAGAGCTTCATTGGAAATTGCCATTGTTTCTGCTGTTAATACTGAATCAGGTACTTCGAATTCAGACATCGACTCTCTTCCTTTCCTTGTCTGACAGGAAAAGAGGAACAGCACAGTAATAAGTAGGATAATTCCTGATCTTAACATAATATTATCATGGTATTAATTATAAACAAAAATAATAATAAATAGCTGTCCTGTTATTGGTTTCATAAAGTTATTAACAGCAATTTTTCCCAAAACCAGGGCAGTAATATAAATCAGTTTAAATGTGGAAAATCCAATTTATCAGTGAAGTTAATAGTAAATTTTGCCTGAATTATAAGACTTTGAGATGAAGCATTTATCAGCGCAATTCATTTTTTAGTGGATTTGCGATACAGTCTTGGCAGTCCCATAATTTTTTTCAGAAGATCAAAATAAAGAGTAAAATAGAATACTATTGTCAGGAACCAGATAAATCCCATGTTGAACCAATAGGTGTCGAAATATAACCCAAGAAAATATTTCCGGGGTGCAAAGAAATGTGACCTGAAACTCAGCCAGCTGCCGGGGAAAGGATCTTTGTAAATCGGATCAATCTGCTGAATCAACTCATTACGGTTTTCAACCATTTCGTTTTTTTCAAATACTTTTCTGACGTATTCCTCAACACTCTCATTATGATACATATCCTTATTTCTGTTATACAATCCCGGATCCTGCTCCATGTAAGAGGCAATCATATTTTCCCGTTGTGTTGTTGCAATTACAAATTCACGGGAATAGTAGTCATCAAGTTTTGCGAGATGCAACCTTAACAGATCAAACAATTCTGAATTTACTTTTTCCGGGATCAGATTGTTCATTTGTTTAAAAACGATATTGGGTACCAGGACATTTTCTTTGCTCAATTCATTTTTTATCAGTTTCAGATCATCTGTTGTTTTCTTAATCTGTCCGGTGGACTTGAATTCATCAATCACAAGGTCGAGACGTTTATTTAATTCAGGCAGCAGATAAACCTGTTTGAAATCTGCAATACTCTCTTCTTTTTTTACGTCGTAGAAATACCTTTGAAACCGGTTATCTTTAAACTGATGAACCATGAGTGCTTCATATGACCATTTGGTTGGCATGATCTCTGCGATCCAGGGAACTTTACCGACACTGCCAACTGCCCTGTTCAGTTTATCAAAACTGAACATTGCGCCACTGAGAACCATCATCGGAATCATTATCAGTGGGATAATAATGTAAATGGTTATAGCGGAATTAAATGAAGCCGAAACATTCAATCCGATCAGATTGGCGCATGCAGCAGTGGAAAACAAGGCAAACCAGTAAGTAAATGTCATTCCCTTTATTCCAAGGATGCTGTTACCTAAAAGCACAAATAATAGTGCCTGGGTAGCTGAAATAATGAATAATATCGTGATCTTGGACATCAGGTAAGACGACTTGCTGAGGTTCAGGAATGCCTCACGCTTCAGTATTTTCCGGTCCCTGAAAATCTCTTCTGCGCTAACAGTAAGGCCAAGAAACAGGGCAACTATAAGACTCATGAAAATATAAATCGGTATATTTTCATTTTCCCTGAAAATGTAAACAGAGGATGTGGGATCTGCAATATACCGGATGATATAGGAGAGTATGAATCCAAGCACAGGTGCTTCAAGCAAAGTCAGCAGAATATACTGGCGATTACTTATTTTGGAAAGGGAATCACGAATAGTAAAAATCCTGAATTGTGAAAACCAGTCCTGGATCTGAAGATTTTTATGGGGAGCTTGCGCTGCCGGTATTGGTTTGACAGAAGTATGTTCCTGATCAAATAATTTACTCCAGGCTTCAGGAGATACTTTCCTGTCAGCAGTATAATTTCCAAATTCATCAATGACCCTTGATTCAATAATATTAAAAATCAGTTCCGGATTTACATTTCCACAGGAAGGACATTCACCTATTTCACTGTTTATCTGTGAGTCCATTCGTTTGAAATACATCACAGCTTCTACCGGATTCCCGTAATAAATCATGTAACCACCAACATCAAGGATGATTATTTTATCGAACATTTTATAAATTTCAGAGGAAGGCTGATGGATTACAACAAATATCAGTTTTCCTTTAAGGGCCAATTCCAGGAGAAGATCCATAACATTTTCTGAATCCCTTGACGATAGACCCGACGTTGGCTCATCCACAAAAAGAATTGAAGGTTCCCTTATCAGTTCAAGTGCAATATTTAATCTTTTTCTCTGCCCTCCTGATATAAGTTTATTTAGCGCATAGCCAACCTTAAGATCTTTGATTTCAATCAGGCCCAGGCTGGAAAGAGTCCTTATTACGAGATCGTTTATGGCATTATCCGTCATATTGCGGAAACACAGCTTTGCATTATAATACAGGTTCTGAAATACCGTAAGGTCCTCAATTAACAGGTCATCCTGTGGTATGAATCCAATAATCCCATGAAGCTTATCTTTTTGCTCATAAAGATTGATCCTGTTAATAAAAATGCTTCCGGATTTTGGTTTATTGAGCCCGGCAAGAATATTAAGCAAGGTCGTCTTACCGGAACCACTGGCTCCCATTATACCCACAAGTTTTCCCTGGTTTTCTGAAAAACTTATATCCCTGATACCCGGAACGCCGTCAGGGAAAAGGAAGTTAATATTCTGGACATCAAAAGAGATGCGAGTTAGTGTTTTATCAAGTAGAAAATGAGAGACTATGTCACTGTAATAAACAGGTTTGCCTTTAGGAAGCCTGATAGCACTCCCGTTGGCAAAAAGATAGATCCTGCGGTTGCTGACAGTCAGACCATTCAGATAAATATCTTCATTGCCGGTATATTTCATGAAATAAAAACCTACACTTGGAACAAATAGAATAATAATATCCCCGTCTAGTTTTTCAGTCGCCAGATAGCGGGAATTTACATGAGTCTGCCCATTATCATTAATAACCAGAATATTTTTTCCAATTAATTCATGCAAGGGTCTATCAGTCACAAAATATTCGATATCGTTTTTTTCATTTTTTGGGATTTTAAATACATCAGCAACAGTGGTGATAATATCCATACGCTGATCTGTGAATTTCTTATCCGCGTTAACCAATTCATAAAGTCTTAAAAGGACCACCACTTTCTGAGTCTGGTTCAGAGTCTTGTTGATTTTTTTACAGATAGCCAGGATCTTAACAGAATCGACAACTGAAGTAAGCTTTATTTCATCATTCTGTATGAGCTCAGATTCCTGGTTTGGAAGGCCGGCATAATCCTCAAAGAGAGTATAATATTCTTTGACTTTCGAGACTGCAATCTGCTGTAAAAGAAAATCATGGACAAATCTTTTTTCTTCGTCTTCCACACCACCATCCTGTTTTGCGATAAGTGCAAACAGTTGCATAAGAGCTTTTAGTATCTCCTCACTCATTTTCTTCTATAGGTTACTAATTCAAAAGGTACTTCCACCATTTCAGCAAATTCTTCCCCG
>JBGPAO010000074.1:0-11152 GCA_041480755.1 Bacteroidia bacterium | reverse complement strand
TGAATTATTTTTCTAAATAGATTCATAGAAGTTACTTCAACCAGAAAATTCTCCACTCCTTATTTCAGGATCCGTCTCAACCTGTTTTATTTTCTGTTTCAGGAACTCAAGTTTTTCCTCTTCGAGGACCTTCATATACTCGTAAGGGACTACTTTTATGAACTTTAACAGATTGGTCTCCCATTGTTCAAGTATATCCTGTGCCCGGGTACTGCCGGTAAAGGAATGATGATTAATAATCAATTCTTTCAGTTCTTTTATGTCTGCGAGGTCTTCCACAAGGGATAATTCCACCATTCCCATATTGCAGAAATAATCAAAATTCCCATTATCATTTAATACATAAGCGATCCCTCCGCTCATTCCCGCTGCAAAATTCCGGCCGGTTGTCCCCAGGATTACAACTTTTCCTCCTGTCATATACTCACAACAATGATCTCCAACACCTTCAGCTACTGCAGTTGCTCCACTATTCCTCACGCAGAATCTTTCCCCTGCTATTCCTCTGATATACACTTCTCCGGAAGTTGCCCCGTAAAGAACAGTATTACCGACAATTACATTTTCTTCTGCCTTAAATCCGGAATCATCTGACGGAACAACGATAATTCTGCCCCCTGAAAGTCCCTTACCCAGGTAATCATTCGAATCCCCTTTCAGTTTCAGAGTAATCCCCTTAGCGAGGAAAGCGCCGAAGCTTTGCCCGGCTGAACCCCTGAATATAAGATGAATTGTATCATCTGCCAATCCATCCGGACCGAATTTCCCTGTTATAAATCCGGACAGCATCGCACCTACAGCACGGTCTGTATTTCTGATATTTTTCTCAATGATTATCTGTTCTTTGTTTTCAAGTGCCGGAGAGCACAACTGCATCAATTCCCTGTCCAGTAACTGCTCCATCTTTGTTTCCTTATGAATAATGAACCGCCTGCTATTAGTAGATGCTTCACGGGGAAGGTACAGAATGCTGCTGACATCTACGGTTTTTGGTTTCCAGTGCAGTATATCGTGGTTTATCGAAAGAAGATCAGGCCTTCCTATAACGTCATCAAATCTTTCAAATCCAAGTTCCCCAAGAAGTTCTCTGACTTCCGTTGCAATAAACATAAAATAATTTACCAGATAATCTGACTTGCCGTTAAACCGTGCTCTTAACATTGGATCCTGGGTTGCAACACCCACAGGACATGTATTCAGATGACATTTCCTCATCATTATACATCCGAGTGTGATTAAAGCACCGGTAGCAAATCCGAATTCTTCGGCACCGAGTAAACCTGCAATTATCACATCCAGCCCGGTTTTCATCTGTCCGTCAGCCTGGAGGATCACGTTCTTCCGGAGATTATTCATCACCAGCACCTGCTGGGTTTCAGACAGGCCCATTTCCATGGGAAGCCCGGCATGTCTAATCGAACTTACAGGACTTGCACCGGTTCCTCCTTCCGTACCACTGATGGTGATAATATCAGCACCTGCTTTTGCGACACCGGCAGCAATGGTGCCTACTCCCGCCGCTGCAACAAGCTTAACACTGATCTTTGCTTTCGGATTTACATTACGCAAATCAAAGATCAGCTGCGCAAGGTCTTCAATAGAATATATATCATGGTGCGGAGGTGGTGAAATCAGTGTGATTCCGGGAATAGAGTGCCGTGTGCGGGCTATAATTCTGTCAACTTTATGTCCGGGAAGCTGTCCTCCTTCACCAGGCTTAGCACCCTGGGCTATCTTTATCTGCAACTCATCGGCGTTAATAAGATAATGGGCAGTTACACCGAATCTTCCGGAGGCAACCTGTTTAATCGCACTGCGGACACTGGTTCCATCTGTCCTTGGAATGAAACGTTCAGGTTCTTCGCCACCTTCTCCCGTATTGCTTCGCCCACCTATTCTGTTCATCGCTATCGCAATCGTTTCATGAGCTTCTTTGCTGATTGATCCGAATGACATTGCACCGGTCACAAAACGCCTGATAATATTCCCAACCGGTTCAACCTTTTCCAACGAAATAGGATTTTTGTTCAATCTGAAAAAACCACGCAGAAAATGTGGTGCCTGGTTTTCTTCGTTAATCCTGTTACTGAATTCTTTATATTTTCCGTAATCATTGTTTCTGACGGCAGATTGAAGTAAAGTTATTGTCTCCGGATTCCACGCATGTTTTTCTCCATTCATTCTGAAATAATAGGTTCCGGTATTAAGTATTATTTTTTCCTTGAAATCCGGATTATATGCTTCTGAATGAGGGATCATGGCTTCCCTGGCAATTTCCCTGGTTCCCATTCCGCCTATTCTGGAAACCGTCCCTTCAAAATACCGGTTTATGACACTTTCATGAATTCCTACTGCCTCAAATATTTGTGCTGACCTGTAAGAGCGCAAAGTACTGATACCCATTTTGGAAAGAATTTTTAAAAGCCCTTTATTGATGGCTTTAATATAATTCTCCTCCGCCTTCTGATAGTCAAGTTGGATAGTTTTCTCTTTAACAAGTCTGTCAATTACGGCAAATGCCAGGTATGGATTAATCACACTTGCACCGTAACCAAAAAGCAGAGCAAAATGATGAACTTCCCGGGGTTCGGCTGTTTCAACCACGATATCAATCTGCATTCGTTTGCGCCTGTTTATAAGATGATGATGGACAGCTGAAACTGCCAACAGGGATGGAATTGGCACCATTTTATTATTGGTGCCCCTGTCGGAAAGAATGATATAGTTTTTCCCATCATCCACAGCTTTTTCTGCATCCTGACAAAGCTTGCCAACTACCTTCTCAAGGGCATCTTCTCCTTCATCTACAGGAAATAAAATTGGAAGAATAACTGTTGAAAAGCCCTTGTAACTGAAATTCCTGATTACCTGGAAATAGGTATTATTTACTACAGGACTATTTAACCTGATCATTTTACATTGATCCGGATTTTCATCCAGAAGGTTTTTCTGCGATGATCCTATATAACCGGTAAGGCTCATGACAAGCTCTTCACGGATCGGATCGATCGGGGGATTTGTCACCTGGGCAAATAGCTGCTTAAAATAATTGAAAAGTCTCTGTGGCTTTTTGCTGAGTACTGCCAGTGGTGTATCATTACCCATTGAACCTACCGGTTCCTGGCCTTTGTCAGCCATAGGGGTAATTATCATATCAATGTCTTCCTTGCTATAACCAAATACGCGAAGAAAATAATTGTAATCCTTTCCGGGGTCCGGGGAAATGATCCGTCCAACCTCAATTTCTTCGAGATTAACCATGTTTTGAGTGAGCCAGGTCCGATAAGGATTGTGGCTTGTAAGTCCTTTTTTCAGCTCATCATCATAAATGATCCTGCCTTTTTTTGTATCAATCAGCAGCATCTTACCCGGCCTCAGGCGTCCTTTCTCAATAATATCCTTCGCAGGAAAGTTTTGTACTCCCGTTTCCGATCCCATCACGACGATATCATTCTTTGTTATCAGGTATCTTGATGGCCTGAGTCCATTTCTGTCGAGTGTACCGCCTATATACCTTCCATCTGAGAACAGGAATGCAGCCGGTCCATCCCAGGGCTCGAGAAAAGTGGAATGGTATTCGTAAAATGCCCGAAGATCATCCGAAATCGGATTCTTGGTATTCCATGATTCAGGTATCAAAATAGCAATGGCATGAGGAAGAGATTTTCCGGTAAGGTACATGAACTCAAGCACATTGTCCAGTGAAGCAGAATCAGATTTATCGGGTTCAATTATTGGATATAACCTCTGCAGATCTTTACCAAGATAATCTGAAGTCAACAAAGACTCGCGCGCCTGCATCCAGAAACGGTTCCCTTTAACAGTATTGATCTCACCGTTATGTGCAAGCACACGGAAAGGCTGGGCAAGGTCCCATGAGGGAAAAGTATTGGTACTGAAACGCGAATGCACAAGGGCAATTGCACTTGTCAGTCTTTCGTCAGTAAGATCCCTGTAATATCCGGCTAATTGCTCAGAGGTAAGCATCCCTTTATAAACAAGAATTCTTGTAGAAAAACTGGGAAGGTAAAAAAGGTTTTTATGGCTCAGGGACGACTCCCTGATAAATTTTTCAGCTCTTTTCCTGATTATGAATAATTTCCTTTCAAGTTCAATTTGTTCCATGTCAGCCCCAACCAGTATCTGGGTCATTGCCGGCTCGGCAGCACGGCTGATTTCACCAAGAACGTCTGAATTCCTTGGAATATCACGGTACCCTAAGACTTCAACTCCTTCTTCAGAAATGATTCTCTCTAAGACATTGATACATTCACGAGCTTCATCTTCTTCCTTTGGAAGGAAAATAATGCCGGTTCCAAATTGACCTTCCGGTGGTAACTGATATCCCTGGATCAAATAAAAATCACGTGGGATCTGCAGGAGTATGCCAGCCCCATCTCCTGTTTTTGCATCTGCACCTTCAGCACCACGATGGGCCATATTCATGAGAACCCCCAGACCCATTTCAATAATAGAATGAGATTTTCTGCCTTTGACTTGCGCAACAAAACCAATACCGCAACTGTCATGCTCAAATTCCGGTTGATATAATCCTGCTTTTTCAGGTCTGTACTTTATCATAGATTTATATCATAAATTCAAGTTGCTGATTGTCATTTAACTCCGACCGTACAATATTATATATCATGCTCTAAAGTCAGTGAGTTAAAAAAATGCCCCTTCTCAAATTCCCCAGAATGTGCCATAACGGCATATCAATCCAGTAATGACAACTTCCACCAAATAAGAAGGAAGCCGTTCCCTTTTATCGAGAACGGCTTCCTTCTTATTAGTCTTAAAATGGGATACCATTCTCAGTCTGGACTCGCCAAATTAAGTCGGGTATTTAAAAGACTGACATGAAAATAGAACTTGATCATTAAGTAATAATTTGAAACAAAATTATGTATTATTATTTACAAATCAATAGAAAAAACTTATTTTTTTTAACAATTTAACTAAAATGTGATGATTTGATTATTAATCTATTATTTAATTAAATTCATTTCTGCTTTTTTTTTGCCAGGTAAATCTGCGTATTCCTTTTCCTTGCTTCTTCACGGTAAGCGGTATCCAGAACGTATTTCTTTATTTCGTCAGATATCAATTTGTTGAAATGGGTTGTCGGATGGCCGTCTGCCAGTTCATAATCCCTCAGGCGATACTCCTGGAAGGTTGTATCCTGATCAACCAGATCCCTGGACCATATATATTGAGCTCCATCTTTTTCAAGCACATCCCTTATAAATACATTCCTCCAGTCCTTTTTATCATTATATAGTGCATGGAAAACCAGCACGAAATATTCATCACCGTCATTCTCAAGATCTGCGATTGTTTTTGTTATGATCTTTTCATTCACTTCTTCGATCTGCGCTATGACTTTGTTCAACTTTTTCTCGCTTTTCGGAAAGAAATTCAGTTTACTGCTCAGGAATTTACGATAAAGGTAAGACCGGATACCCGGAGGATTTTTCTGGAAGAAGTCCGCTGCATTGGGTTCAATTGGGTAGCCCTTTGTAATCAGGCTGTCATGTTCAACAACGAAGTATGGTTTCTGACCTATTCTTACACTTAATATGCTGCGTTCAACATCACGATTCATAAATCCAAAAATGATAATCGGATCCTGATAATTTTTTTTGCAGTTCTCTATCAATAAGGAGATCTGTCCGACACAATAACCACCAATACCATAATTCAACAGGTAGTACTTTTCAGCAAATTCAGGATCATTGTTCAGGATGGTCTCAAAACATATGGATAGAGCCGAACAATTAGCAAATGAATCGCCAAATAGCAAGACAGGCCTGCGGTTCCTGAGGTAGACCGCATCGGGATGCATCAGCGTTGTCTGATCCATATCAAAAGTCCAGCCGAGTATAGGATGGGGCCTTTTTGGAGGTTTGTTCTCACCGTCGAACCTGTAATACAATTTCCAGTATTCATCCGTAAAGATCTTCGTGACATGGTCATCATATATCCTCGCATAATATTCCGGTTTCCTGAGGAATTTAAAAGCATCTCCTTTGCTAAAAAGCATAATTCTGAACAGAAACTCTGCCAGAACCAGGGCAATTATTATTGAAAACAGAATCACAATAATACTCAGCAGCTTATTTCTTTTACTTGATTTTGCCATTGATATAATAATTTATTTTGCTTGTCATCAAAATGATCTGCAAGGAAGTAAGTCAACCTGAAATATGAAATAAATATAACCGAGAACCCGGAACCTTGTCCTGATGAATATCAGGACCTAGCCGCAGGCTGATTTATTTTTCCCTTGCCGGCTTCAGCGTCCACAACTGCAATCTCGTTAATTTCACAATATTCGTCATATCAAGGTCCGGTTTATGAACGACCCAGTCTTTACATGCTTCAACTTCCGAAATAATAGCCTGCTCATTTTCTTTTGGCCATGGATCAAAGGGGATGACATGGTAAGATGACTTCGGATTGGCTGAAATGACATCCAGGTACATCTCGCTGAAAAGGGCCAGGAGTGAACCGGTGCCAATGCGGCTGCCACCGATAGTCAGCCATGCAGGAAGGCAGCCACTGTCCCTGGCCGAGATAAATGCTTCGCTGGCAAGTTTAAAAGCCTGATCACCTGTAACAGTTGATATTCCGGGAACAGAATCCGGTATTTCCATCGGGCCCAGGGGGCAAACCCTCTCATGTTTGGCCGGGATGGAACTTTTCTCTGAGTATTTGTTCAATGAACCTGCGAGCGCTTCAAACATCTCCGAGGGAGAGAAATACTCATCAATTGGAACTGCATGATTTTTTAAAACGGCTTCAGCGTAATTTTGAAGGTCCTTCTTTGTAACAAATTCCTTCTGGTAAGAAAACCGTTCCATCAGGTCCCCGAAAGTTGTTATTCTTATGTATTCCCGTGATTTCAGGAATTGCATCAGTCTCTTAAAATTTTTCTTGGCTGTCTCCATGCTTTCAATTGGACGAAGCACCGGGGCTTTGCATTCGCTTAAAGGAGGATTTGCACCGTAGTAAAAATTGAAATCCCAGAATTGCTCCGCACGCACCTTGGTTGGATGGCACCCAAAAAAAGCAACGACATCAAGTCCTTCGATATCTTTCTGAAAATTCTTCTGTACACTGTCGAAGAGAGGATTAAAGAGCTCATCTTTATAATAAGAATCATCGAAAAACCCGTAATCACCATGAAAATTCAAAGTGCCACAGAACCAGACTGCATTATGTCCCGGCAGATGTATGGGTGAGTAAACGTATCCTTTCCCCATCTGTCCGAGTGCATATACCAGCTGCGGGCCATAGGATCCTCCGTGCCGTGCAAGTGTGCTTATGGGAATCCCGGTTATCCTTTCCAGTTCATCAAATCCAATGCCCTCGTTATAAAGCATTTGCTCCACACCGGAGTCCCAGTCGGCAAATTCGAGTATTTCGGTAACGGTAGGATGGATCGATCCAAGATTAGTATGACTTCCTATATCATGCCGGGCCATCGCAGCTATGACATCCTGACGCCCTCGGCTTTCAAGGGATCGGGCTTTCTCACCTATAATAAAAAACGTACCTGTAACACCAACTTCTGACATGATATCGGCAAGCCATTTGGGAATATCATCGATACCTTCAGAAGCGGGGGTTATATAGTCCTCGACATCAAAAACGACAGAAACGTAGGTTTTATGCCTGGAACAAGATGCGGAAATGAAGATTAATGAAATGACAATCAGTACTTTATATAATGTTTTCATTTCAGGAGTAAATTAATAATATTGGAATATGGAGTAGATAAAGATAAGCTAAATCATCAATTATGGAACCAAATTTATGTTCAAATCTGTCTTCTGAAAATTTAATTATGAGTCTCGGAGAGAATATGTTCATAAGGGATGCCCTGTCGTATGAGGATTTCAGTCATTTCATCAATCATGCCGTAGTTTCCTGACAAATAGCACCAGTGATCATTACTGACCGGATGCTCTTCCTGGTACCGGGTCACACGGCCGTTGAAATTGCCGTTATTATCCCTGGAAGTGCATATAACATAATGATTATCAAAAAATTTACTGTAGGTTTCATCACCATATCTTACGCCGTGCAATAGAAGATATTTTAAGTCAGGATGTGATCGGATAAATGAGTGGAAAGGAGCAATACCTGTGCCGGTTGCCACAAGCAATAAAGGGGGAGTGGTAAAAAATCTTTCATTCAGTGTAAAAAAGCCAAATGGACCCTCTATTTCGATTTCATCACCAGGTTTGAGATTTTTCAGTTTTTTAGAAACGACCCCATCCGAAACCTCCTTTATAAGGAATTCCAGACAGGGATCATTATTACCGCTGAAAATAGAATATTCCCTCACATGCCTGTCGCACGGCAGACTGACGAAGACATATTGCCCCGGATCAAATAAAAATCCATTCTTTTCAAGACGCAGCATAAACACTGAAGGGGAAAGTTCTCTCTTCTCCACTATCAAATGCGTTTGTTTAACGGACATGTGAGACTTGAATAAGCTTCAAATATAATTATTTTTATACTATAAGATGCGAATATCTTTTTATATTTCAATAAAGTTATTCACAATCACAGTATATTACATAAGTTTTGGTGTCATGTCGCACCATAATTACTCCTCCCATTTTGTTCCGGGGCTGTATTATAACTCAATTTAACTGCAAGGCGCTGATTTTTAATACTATTCAGAGTATTATTGTTAAGCCAAAGGAATCTGCTTCACCCCGATATTAACAGGAAGCTCTCATTTAAATTTCGTTATAACACAGCCCCTTCACGAGAGGAGTAATTATGGTGCGACATTACTATTAACCTTAAACTTAGAACCCGGAACTACTTGGAACCCGGAACTTGGAACTCGGAACCAAGAACACAGAGCTCTAAATCCTTTACTGAAAACTATTATGTTCCAGTATTGTGGTCAGATATTCTTACTCCGGTTTTTGTACTCCTTCAGCGCCTCCCCCAGTCTTTCCATTGTACCTGTTACTCCCTGCAGGTTATGCGAGGGATGTATATAAAGTTTTACACCATGGTCAGCCAGGATTTCTGCCACAGTAGTGACGATCATCCAGACCAGTGTAACAAATGCCATTGTGGATACAGGGCCTATTCTGTCCACATGATTCTTCAGAGTAACTGATGCATCTTCAATAGGAACGCAGGAATCAACCACAACATCAGCAATATCAAAAATAGTTTTCCCGCATGAATGCCTGGTTTTTTTGCCTTTTGCTGCACCCGCTGAGCCGCAGACTATGGTTTTCATGCCAAGTCTTTTTGCTTCCAGCGCAATATCAATGTTCACATTATTGATCCCTGAATGTGAGAATATCCACATCGTATCACGCGGATCAAAATCATAGCCTTTCATGATCTCCTTTCCGTAACCTTCAGCTCTTTCCAAAAAAAGAAACTGGTGTATCCCCATCTCCCCTGTGATATGCGTGAAAAATGTCAGAGGCAGCTCGATCATAGGATGAAATCCCACAAATCCGCCAATCCGCGGATACATTTCTTCCACAGGTAAAGTCGCATGTCCGCAGCCGAAAGTATGCACCCACCTTCCGGCCTCAATGGATGAGGCCATAATTTCAGCTGCCTTATAAATATTATCCGCCTGTGTTTTTTCAATAACAGCCATAACATCCCGCGAATTGTTAAGCCACTGTTTTGCTAAATTAAGTTCCATTTGTCTTCAGATTATTTTGTTAATACATAGTTGGTTCTCCAAAGAAGTGTTTCGGGGTGCAGGGGACAGGGTACAGGGGACAGGGTACAGGGTACAAGGTATAAACATTATTTCTTTTTAGATTCTGTTTTAGATTTTAGATTTTTAGATTTTAGGCCTTGGTTTCATATTTCGCAAAACAACCAGAAAAACAACCAGCAGCATGGCCAGGCAGAACAGCAATAATGATGAAAGGTACCTGATCCCGAAATAATTAAAAATCAGTCCCATAGAATAATTCAGGCTAATATTCCCGATCAGGGCAATCACCAGGACAAAGCTGAATGCCGTTCCGGAAAGTTTCTGATACACTTCTCCTACATATCCGAGCAAAACAGGAAATGCTGCGGCAAATCCTGCTCCCATCATAAAAAGACCGGCAGCAGAGAGTGCATAATTTTTCGAGAACATTAATATAATTATCCCGATCCCGGACAGACACATGCTGGCAAACTGGATAAGGCCAGAAGGAAATTTTCTCAGGATCCATCCAAGAATAATCCTTGCAACAGTAAGGCTCAGCATATATCCTGAAAGGGCGAACAATGCAGCATCCTTACGTTCCATGTCAAGGGTCTGGAAATATGTGGTAGTCCAGTTGGTAGTAACTCCTTCAAGGCCGCTCTGGAAAAACAGAAAGAGTCCCATCATAATCAGAACGGGATCCCTCAGCATCCGGAGGGACTCTTTCAGTGGGTATTTCTCTGTCACCTTGGGTTCAGGAAATGATACGAAGAAAAAATAAACGACAGGAATAATCATTATAAAGCCAAGGCCAGCCATTATCAGGTTGCTCGTTATTTTACCCGAGAACAGTCCGAGCAGTGCAGGCATCCCCAGTGCACCAATGCCATAAAAAACACCAAGCAGGCTTATGTTTGCGCTGCGGCCTTCACTGCTTATATCATTAACCAGCGCATTGGTGGCCCCATTCAACATCCCGCCTGCAAATCCGATTAGAATTATGTACAATCTGAGAAGAAAATAGTTCCGTGTAAAAGCCAGGCCTTCAAGAGCTGCAATAATGAATAATGTACTGCTGATCAGAAGATATTTATATCCGTACCGGTCTGTTATCGGCCCGAATAAAATCGAACCTGCCAGAATACCTGCAGGCAGCAGCGATGTAAGTGTCCCGGCTGCAATTTCTGTCAGATTATATTTAGTTATGATTTCAGGAAGAATGGATCCGAGGGATACCATAGTAACACCGAAGAGAAACATTCCGGCACAGGCAGCGATAAACATATATCTCGTCTTGGGTCTCATTTTTGTATTCAGGGGCTATACTGAAATCATATTTAAACGAAAGTGCCGAGGAAACCCAGATGGCCAGCTCCGTAAAGGACTGCTTCGCTGCCGAGGGATGAACCTTCAAGTGTGACCTGTTTTATACTGACGGGTTGGGCCCAT
>JBGPAO010000073.1:0-11172 GCA_041480755.1 Bacteroidia bacterium | reverse complement strand
GTACAGGGTACAAGTTATAAGACTTAAAAATATAAACTAAAATTAATCAAAAACCAGTTTATCTTGCAACCGAACCTCTCGGTAAACATTTTACTCAATAAGCTGGAAAACCGAGAACCGAGAACCGAGAACCGAGAACTATGTTCTATTCCCATTTACTGAACGGATTATCCACAACAATTTTACCCTTATAGTTTGCAATGTTATATCCGACCATAAATGTAAAGTCAGTCACTTTCTTAAGTTTTTCATAATCTATCTTATCAGCAGAATCAGTTGGCTGGTGATAATCTTTATGCGTACCGGTGGAATAACATAAAACGGGTATATCATGCCTTGCAAAATTGATATGATCACTACGATAAAAATACATGTCAGGATGATTTGGGTCATTATAAGTGTAATCACCTACCATATTCATTTGGATAAGCGTTTGTTTGTTGATATCCATAAGGATTTTGCTTTCCAATCCACCAAGAATTCCTATACTGTCTCCTCCCACTATACTCAACTCAGAACCCATAACAGTACCTGTATCCTCAGCGGTTCTTGTCCTTCCAACCATTTCCAGATTGATCACCGCGGCTGTTTGACTCAAGGGGATAATGGGATTATCTGAATAATACTTCGATCCGAACAAACCAATTTCTTCTCCTGAGACCCATAGAAAGCCGATACTTCTTTTTATTTTATTCTTTTCCAACATAAATGCTTCGGCCATTTCCAGCAGTGCTGTTGATCCGGATGCGTCATCATCAGCACCATTATAAACATCGCCAGTTTGATCTGTACCGACATGATCAAAATGGGCTGAATAAATAATATATTCATTCCTTAATACCGGATCAGAGCCTTCGATAGTACCAAAAATATTTCTTAAAGTAATTTCTTTCTTATCTACTTTGAGTTGAATATTAATGGTCTTTCCCGGGATCGGGAAGGAATGTGGTTCAAGTGAATCATCAATGATTTTCTGAAGGGTCTTAATATCCATACCAGTCCCTTCCAGTAATCTGTCAGCGACATTCCTGTGAATAATAAATACCCTGGTCGCCAAGTTGTAGTAAAATGAATTTGGATCTTCAACTCCTTTCAGTTTTTTTGAAGAAGAAAAATATTTGGGGAAAGCCGGGTTAATGTCAGATAGACAATTATAGCCTGATTTGGGATCAAAGACCAATAATATAGCTTTTGGACTTAAGGAGCTGATATAAGTATACTTGTAATTAAAATTCTGAAGATCGTTCCAGTTGAAATCATCAAACTTTGATTCAGTTCCGGATTCATTCATAGGTGCACGGTCCATGATAAGTACAAGTTTGTCTTTAACATCAACTTCACTGAAATCATTATAATTGAATTTTTCAGAATTAACTCCATAACCACCAAAGACTATTTCTCCTGAGAGATTGAGATCTTCAAAAGCAGGGGGAACCATCAGATAAAAGTCTTCTCTTATAATGATACTGTCTTTGGAACCGGATGAAACTGAAATCATACTTTCATCCATATTACAGGAAGTTTCTTCAATGATATAATTCTGTGAATAATCCTTATTATCATCCATAGCTTTTAATCCGATTTTTTTTGCCTGTGCGGCCAGGTAATTTGCTGCAATCTCAAGACCTGGTTCGCCTGCTGCCCTTCCCTGGAGTTCGTCTGCAGCCAGAAAATATAGATGAGATTCCAGATTTGAAATTGTAATAGATTGCATTCCATCCTTCTGAGCGCTGCAAATTGAAATTGTTATGCAGAATAATATGGAGCAACAAACCCGGAGCCAATTAATTTTTATTGATTTCATTGTTTAATAAAGATGAAAGTTATAGTAAACATAATTAAGGCAACACCAGCGGCAGCAAATAATGTTGCTTCCGTATCAGCAATGCTGTAAATAAATCCCATAAATAATGGCCCTAATGTCTGGCCAGTCCTGAGTACCATGCTGTTTAATGACATAAAGGCGGCACGTTCAGTTAAGGGTGCCATTCCAACTAACAGGTTTTGAACATTAGGCATGGCTATACCGTGACAAAATCCGGCGACAAGTATTACAGGAATAATCAGAGATATTCTGTTTATAAAAGGGATCAGGCACATTGCAACCATGTAGATACTATAACTTGTTAACAGGAGTTTCCTGACAGAATATCTGCTGGTCAGATAACCTGTCAGTGAAGCAGCAATGGCTGTTGTAACCGACATTGATGAAATCACCAGGCCTATAATCAAAGTATTGACACCAAATTTTTTTTCCAGATGCAGGGGGAAATACGTAAGAATGGTACCGTAAATAACAAAAAAGACAAGGATATTAATAACGAAAAGAGCCCAGACTTTTGGTCTGTTAATATTTTTCCACGTGTTGAGGAGGTATTGTCTCATTGATTGCGGAGCTTCAGGTTCAGGATTTTTCAAACGGAACAGAACGAGCAATCCAACCGGAATAGCCAAAAGCGGCAATATAAATGGGTAATTCCATCCGGCGAGAGCGAGAGAACCTCCCACAACAGGATAAGAAGCTGTCCCGATACTTAACACACCTGAGTTATAACCCATAGCAGCTGCACGCTGGTTTCCTGAAAAAATATCGCCAATAAGGGTCACATTCATTGCTCCGAGAGAAGCAGCTCCCATTCCCTGTATAAATCTTAATAAGACCAATAATTCAAATGTTCGGGCAAACGTGCAAAGAAATCCGGCTATCCCGAACAGAAATAGTGAAGGAACCAGGATGATTTTCCTTCCGTAACGGTCAGCAAGGATCCCCATAATCGGAGTAAGAACCATTCCCGGAAGCGTGAAAACAGTTATAAGTAATCCAATCTGCCCTGGTTTAACGTGAAGTTCCCTTACCATAAGCGGAAGTGCAGGTGCAATACTAGATACTCCTCCGACAGCAAGAAGCGTAACAAGGAAAATAATGTGAAGATTCGGATTTTTGATTACACCGCGGAACTTTTCTTCCATAGGGTAAGATCATAAAAAATGAAGCTGTATCTCATAGGTTTAAAGAAACAACTTCATTTTATAAGTATATATATTGTAAGAAATCTACTGCAAAATTATTCCGGATTATTCAGAATAGATTAAAAGAAATACCTGACGCCAATAGCACTGTTAAAACGAAAAGCTGTGCCTGGTATAAGATCCAGAATTGGAACAACTTCAAAGAAAATATCCAGAGGGGCACTTCCAAAAAGATATGCCAGTCCAACTGGTACTCTGACACCTATCCATGGATCATGTCCAAGTTTAACTCTGGCGCCAATCCCAAAATATAATGGTAATTGTCCCTTGCTGACATTGATAAGATTGAAGCTGTGTACTAAAAAATCTGCATGGACGTGAAGTGCGCTTTGATCCCACATTGACCATGCAACTGCTCCGTCCACAGCTGTTTTTTCGGTCAGCCATAATTTGGCGCTTAAACCTGTTGGCTCGCCAAGAATGATCCCAACTCCAACGCCATCTGCCTGAGCCAGTACATTCAAAGCAAATAATCCCGAAACAAACAGAACAATTAATTTTTTCATGATTTATGATTTAACAAGACAAAGATAATATGAAATCTGTTTGTTAAAAAAATTATCTCAATTAGTATTAGTAAATTAAAAGCCAATATTAAGAGCACTTTTTATGTCAGAGAAACATGCTATTATCACCGGGGCGGCAGGCAATTTAGGCCGGGCAATTACAAATACATTCCTGGATGCCGGCTATTCAGTGCATGCAATTGGCTCTCACAGAGATAATACTGGTTTCATTGACAGAACAGGGCTTTTTGTTTACAAGGCAGATCTTATGTCTGAAATTGAAGCATCATCTGTTTTAAAGCTTATTTTTAATGATACTGAAAAAGTCGACCATGTCATAATGACTGTAGGCGGTTATGCTCCGGGAAGTTTGCAGGAAGTCACTCAAACGGATATTGAAAAAATGTACCGCCTGAATTTCATAACGGCATTTAATGTTGCAAGAGTTGTTCTTCCTTTTATGCAAAAACAGGAAACCGGGGGGAAATTAATTTTCATAGGTGCCAGGCCGGCATTACATCCGGAACAGGCCGTAAATATGGTGGCTTATGCCTTATCTAAGTCCCTGGTATTTAGATTATCAGAAATAATTAATGAAAGCACAAAGAGCAAGAATATCCATTCATTTGTAGTTGTCCCCGGTGTAATTGATACTCCTCAGAACCGTGCAACCATGCCCGATGCGGATTTTACAAAATGGGTGAAACCAGTGGAGATTGCAAGGCAGATTTTGAATCTTGCTATATCAACCGATAATATATTAACAGATAATATTTTAAAGATCTATGGAGCTTCCTGATATGACCTGTTTAAAAAGTATAATTATTTAAAAAATCAATAATGAAACCAGCCAATTTATTGATCATTATTTGTTTCTGTTTATGTATTTATAAATTACAGGCACAGACTGCAATTGTCTTTGAAAGGATAAATGAACCCAGGGAAAATGCATTCAGCATTCTGAAACCGGCTGGCTGGCTCGCTGAAGGAGGAATCATCCGGCTGGACCCGACAGCTATGGGTGGCGCCGGGAATTCAATTGAAGCAAAACTGGATTTTACATTGAAAAAGGATCAGGCCGGGACCGTTATGATACACTGGCTTCCTGATATGTACTATGCCGACCTCAGAGGTTCTTATGCTGCAGGTATGTTTCCTGTCGGGAGCAATTACAATGGTATGACTGTCTTACCTAAAATGCCTGCCCTGCAGTTTGCAAGGGAAGTAATTATAAGATGGAACAGGGGAAATGTGTCAAATCTGATAATTAAAGAAAATAAACCTGCCCCCAAAATAGTCGAAATTATCAGGCAATCTGATGCTTATCTGGGTATGAATTTTGGCTATGATGCGGTTATCCTGGATTATACCTATATTGAAAATGGCGTTGAATACTGGGAAAGATTATTGACTGTTGTTCAGGATCTGGGTCCCGCATTTGCCGGGATGTGGAAAAACAGGAATACGATAATCATACGCTCCCCGATAGCTGAATTCAAAAAGTGGGAACCGGTTTTCAGTGAACTAAACAGTTCTTCTATTCTAAACCTCAAATGGATTGAGGGGGAGGTCAGAGGCCAGATACAACGCGGAGAGATTGCAGCACAAACAATCCAGGAAATAAACCGGATTGATAAGGAAATTCAGCAGGGACATTTAAAAACTAACAGCGAGATCAATCACGAAATGTATTTAAACCTTACCGGACAGGAAGATTATGTGAATCCATTTACAAACCAGACAGAGAGAGGATCAAACCAGTGGAATTACAGATGGGTTAACGATCAGGGAAACATAATCTATACAGACGATATGAATTATAATCCCAACAATGATCCTACATTAAACATCCAGGGATACAAATTAAGTAAGGCCAAAAATTAGACAGTTTAATTGGATTGACTCAGGGTAATAATTTTTTGTGCGAATCCTGTTCAAAGACTCTGAAGATAATCCAATAACTACCTGTAATCCTGGTCCTGGGGATAATATTCAACCAGTTTGACTGCATATTCAATGGCTGTCTTGATATTACCCTGCTCCTGATTGAATATGGACAGCGAGAATATAATATCGCAGTCATAAGGATTTTTTCTCAGGGCGGATTCCAGATAGCTTAAAGCTACATTATATTTTCCTTCAGAATACAGGCCCACCCCGTAAACATATGAAAGCCTTGCATTCTCTGGTTCAAGTATAGCCGCCTGTTCAAGATGCTGCATTGCTTCCTTCTTGTTTCCGGTTCTGCATTCTATATAGGTCAGCCAGGTTGATATCAGTTTACAAATCAAGCTGATTTTAATCATTTTGACCTGCCGTCCTATGCTATCCGAATACCTTACCAGTTTTTCCAGGTGCCCTGTACATTTAATTCACCCGATTATTTTTCAGTCAGTGATAGCATCCGTTCACACCCCGACTTCCGTAATCTTTTATACTGGAATCCTGAGATCGTTACAGACAATACAAGTTCTGCAACAGTCAGTTTTTATACTGCTGATGATATAACTGATTACAGGATTGTAATACAGGGGCTAAGCGAAGATGGTTTAGCCGGTTATCAGGAAGCTACAATATCGGTTAAATAATTTCTTACTTCTGGTTATTGCAGATCATAAACAAAACTGACGGCCGTATCGCCGTAATCAGTGCTAGCGGTCTCTTTAATAACCATTGATTTTCCCCCGTCTTCGAGAGTATAGTTTTCAACAGTTAGGATTTTCATAGAATTTCCTTCAAAGGTCAGATCAAGGGTTGAATTGATAATCAGGCCTTTCTTATCTTCTGTTTTGGTTACTGTGGAAGTCTTTTTGAATTCTTCGGATATAGTATTAATACATTCTTTCCCATCAATTGTATAATTCTCCGTATAAGTACCTGACTCACCGGCAGGGGATGTTGCGGTTCTTTCCATTGTCAGCTTTTTCCCTTTTTGAACAATAACTATTTTATCAGAAGCCATCATACGGCCATATTCACCAAAATCACTTTTCGTTTCGTTAAGGATCCATGTTCCTGAGAAATTTGATTTTTTACCCATTGGCATAGAACTGGCTGTCAGAAGGGGTAAGATAAGCAGTAAGGATGCTAAAGAAATAGAACGGATTAGTTGTGTCTTCATTTTCTGATGATTTTTGAATTATAATTTGGTTTAAATAATCAAATTTAAAAATAAGAAAGTTTTAATTATATGATACAAATCACTAAGATTAAAATTGGGGACAAATTGGATAAGATTTTCCAGGGTTTTGGCTTTACCTTTTCTGCTTTTTTAGGTTCGCGTTTTGGTGCAAGTTTCAGGTAGGGAACGATGACATCATTTTTAAATTCACTGGTTCCGTCATAAGTTATTGTTAAAACCGGCACGCCCGTTATTCGCCGGATCTGATTTTTCATTGCCTCAGTTATAAGTGAAGCGCAACAGAAAGCCGGATTGGTCTGTATGAAAAGAGATATATCGGGATAATTATCAAGAAGGAAAAATATCTTCAGAATATTGTCATAGGACTCACCGCCGTGCAGGTTCTTAATATTGAAAAGTTCCAGTTTTTTCTCAAGTTTCAAAGGCTGGATGGCAGGCTGGTTCCCCAGGTATTTCTTAAAATGTTTATAATAGGTTTTATCAATAAGGTTTATCCCTGCAAGCATTGCTTTTAATCCCATTGCTTCAAGATTTTTTCCCAGTGCTATTCTTCTTCTAAAACCATTATCAGCAGTTAGTTTAGTATATTCATGATAAGGTGTTGTTATGACCTCGCCTCCTGCTTCTTCAATCACATGGATAAGATCCTGGTTTAACACATCATTGTCTCTGACATAAAAATCACCGAAGATTGCAACTTTAGGTCTTTGTACAGGGTTGTATTTAATTTTTTCGAAAAGTGAAAGCGACTGAATGAGAGATTTTTCAATGGAAGCTCTTCCAAGGAAAGCCTTTGTCATAATTTTGATGCTTTCATTGATAGCTTTATCCGTTTCACCCTTTGTGATTTCATATGGTCTGATTTTACAGCCCAGCCTCCTTATGAGGCCACCAATCATATAAACAAGATAAGCATTAAGACATGCATTCAGAGAAATATCCAGGTGAGTAATTTCACCTGAATAAACGATAGCTATCTCCATGCCTTCACCCCAATTATCGAGCAGATTTTTTATATAATACGGGTATAAACGTATATTGCATGTAAGTTTTGTCTCAACCATCCACAACATAGTATCAGCAGGATCCAGGTTATTCTTCTTTATGAATTCAATAAATTCCTGTGTTATAATATTTATTGGAAGGCATTGTCCGGTATTGTGAACCATACTTTTCCTGATAATCTCTTCATCAGGTTCCAGAAGTCTTACATCGAGTCCTTCTTTTCTTAAGTTAGCTGCAAGCAGCGGGGCAACCATCTGGTCCCAGTTCGGGAAAATAATAGTTTTCCTGGCCCAGATTGATTTTTCCGGGGGAGTTATTATTGGAAGAACTGATTTGACCTTCTGATGATCCATTGAAGCATGATTACGGAATGAACGTATACCAGCCTCTATCCTGGTCTCATAACCAACATTGGAATCGTGTTCATCTATCTGCAGGATGAGGTAGGGTTTCTGATGTGCATCCATTATTTTTTTGAAATAATCAATAAGGAACGAGTCGGGTGCACATTTGAAGGCTGTAATTAATATAGGGTAAAGATTTTTTGTCACTGCTGATACTTTGGCTGCTTCAAGAATATTTGCTGCATAATACCAGGGGAACACTTTCAGCAGGTAATCGATATCGGAATAATCCTGGTGATTATATTTAAGCATATCCTGGAAGCAGGTAGGAATTCCCATTCCTCCAAGAATATCAGGTATCCCTTTATTCATGTGTTGAGAAAGAATAAGGTAAGGTCTGCCGACCAGCACAACTGAAATGTCCTGAGATTTGCTGAAATCCTGATCGAAGATATGTTTGAGGGTTTCCTTTTTCCGGTTATAAAAATAAAGAGCATCATCGAAGGCTGTATTAAGTTCGTCATTCGTGATTAATGAACCAAGAACTGGTTGGAGACATTTAAATAGTTCTTTCCTAACAGCCTTGATCCCTGCTGAATAGTTAAGCAATGGAACAAGACATTTTTTCCTTAATCTGGCATCACCGTTGCCTGACACAACAGATGGACTGAACTGGGTATAATAACAATAATTCCTTTCTGCTTCAAATTCTTTGTCCCGGGCCTCAAGATAAACAGGCAGGAAAATATAATCAACCCTGTCTGCCAGCCAGTTCACATGGCCGTACATTGCTTCCATAGGAGCACAAAATTCAGCTCCTGCAATACGTTTACCTGTTTTAACCGGGTTTTCGAAACTTTCACTTGTTATTGTCTCAATTGAAAGGTTATTAAAGAATTTTTGCCACAGGCTAATTTCATCAAAAAGATGAAGGGATGCAGGAATCCCAATTTTAATGGACGATTTGAAACCACGTTTTTTAAGAATACGGAAATGATTCTGGCGTTCTTTTATCAGGTTAAATCCGGAAGAGTTTTTGTCGACATATTTCTTCGTATCATAATCCCTGCCACATAGAAATCCGTATGCAACTTTTTCACCTGAAACCTCTGCAATCCTTATCCTGCAATTATTATTGCACAGATTACAGGTTTCAATCTGAACAGGTATTTCTTTATTATATAAGTCAAGTCCCCGAAACCCTGATTTCCCTTTGAGCTCTTCTTTCAGTAGATAGGCAAGTCCAAGAGCCCCGGTAAGATGACAAAATTTTGATACGAATATCTCTTTTCCAAGCTTATTCTCAAAAGCTGCAACCAGGGCCTTATTTTTTGCTGTTGCTCCCTGAAAACTAATATTGTTGCCAATCATAGCTTCAACAGCAACTTTCTTCAGATAGTTTTCTCTTACCGAATGAAGCACAGTTGCAAGGATCTCTTCAACAGAGAATCCTTTATTCAGATAATTATTAATATCCCTTTCCATGAAAACCGTACAGCGGTCACTTGCCAGGGGAGCTCTCGCTCCTTCAGCCTTTGCGGAATAATCCGCCAGTGAAACGCCAAGTTTGCGGGCCTGTTCTTCGATAAAACTACCTGTCCCTGCTGCACAAACCGAATTCATCTGGGCAAATGTGACTCTGCCATCTTTCATCAGAGTGAATTTCGCATCCTGGCCGCCAATTTCAATTATAGTATCAGTATCAGGATTTAGCTCGTAAGCTGCCCTTGCATGGGTAGTAATTTCATCAATAATTATATCTGCATTTAATATTTTACCAACAAATTTTCTGCCCGATCCGGTTGTTCCTACACCAAGGAATTCGAACCTGACTCTTTCCCGGTTCTGAATATCATAAATAGCTTCGAGTATGGCCTGGGTGGCAGGGATCGGCCTGCCGGCAGTATATGTATAAAATCCGGCGACAGGAGCATTTTTCTCATCACAAATAATGGCTTTCGTGCTGGTTGATCCAATGTCAATACCAGCGTAAACCCTGACAGCAGTGTCTTTTGTTAACTTTTTATAAAAATCAACCTGTATCCGGTCGGTGTGTGTTGTGCGGACCGGCTTAAATTCATAGGATTCCTCTGACAAGAATGAGGGATATCTGGTGAGTGACAACGACAGCGGATCATGAAAATATTTTTTTTCCTTATCCTGCAACTTGAGATAATTGTTGATTGAAAAAATGCCGTTATGCTGAAAACCTGTTTTTTCTTTCAGATATAACAGGCATGCACCATAGGCAGGCAGTATATGTCCATAATTATGATGAACAAGACCAACTCCAAGGAATGATTCAAGATGCTTTTTTACAACAAGATTCCTGGAAACACCTCCCGCAAAAAGAACAGGGCATCTTGGTTTGTCGTCACTGTAAAGAGTATCAATAATATTCTTTGCCAGTCCTTTACACAGACTGTTGCAAATCGCACTTAATGAGTAACCTACCTGCTGCGCATGGATAAGATCTGTTTTAGCAAATACTGAGCACCGGGATGCTATATCAGGAATTTCCCCTTCGTTTTCCATGGCAATAGTGCAGAGATCCCTGACATCCTCAAGGTTCAACCTTTTTGCCTGCTGGTCTAAAAAACTGCCGGTGCCAACGGCACAAGAAGTATTGGTTGCAGTGTATTCATAAATACCCTTCCCGTCAAAGTTAATAAGCTGGAATTTTTCTGCACCCACGACCATAATTGATCCCAGGTCAGGATATAATTTTTTTCCGGCAGCCACAATAGCTGTCTGTGGATCATAGTAACTGACACTTTCAGGCTTAAACCAGTTTTTTGAAACTGTTGCTATACCACAGACAACAGATAGATCAATATCATTCTGAACCTTCAGCAAAGTTTCCAGGATCCTGCCATGATGAAATATGTATGAAGTCGAAAGAATGTTTCCGTCAGCATCCGCCTGTACCATAGAAATTGCAACTGAACCTATATCAATGCCCAAAATCGTATTCTTTCCTGGTTTGAGATCCATCAGTTTTTCTGATTTTTATTGAGAAATCAAATACTTATTGCCTCTTAACATCATAAATGTATCTATTTTCGACATAAGAAAAATTAGATAAGGAAAAGAAAAAGGAATGATTATTTCCAAGTGTAAGATTTTTTGATAGTTATTAAAAATT
>JBGPAO010000072.1:0-11190 GCA_041480755.1 Bacteroidia bacterium | reverse complement strand
CGCTCAGCAAATTCGGACTTCTTCAGATAACCCGTCAGAGAGTCCGTCAGGAAATGAATATAGATGTGACAGAGAAATGTCCGACCTGTCTTGGAAGTGGAACGACAGGCCCGAGTATCATGTTCACAGATAATCTGAAGGAGGCTATAAGAAATGCCATCAGGGATTATAAACTGGATAGCATTATTATTCATGTCCATCCCTATATTGAGGGTTATTTGAACCGGGGATGGACATCGGTTGCTGGGCAGTGGAAGAAAGAACTCAAATGCAAAATTTCTGTTAAACCGGTCTCATCACTGCATTTTCTTGAATACAGGTTATTAACTTCGCGAGGTGAAGAAATTCCTATATAATATATTTTTTCTTACAGCTCTTGTTCAAAGTATTCCGGCCCAGATACTTGATCCCATAGACTGGAAATTTGAATACAGAAGGATTACCTTCAAGGAAATTGATCTGTTCTTCAAAGCTGAAATTGATGATAAATGGCACCTGTACTCCCAGGAGGTTCCCAAGGGCGGGCCAATTGCAACTTCTTTTACATTCATTCCGTCCCAAAATTACCGGCTTTCAGGTAAAACAGTCGAGATTTCAAGACCGGAAGTGAAATATGATCCGAGCTTTGGCATGGAGCTTAAAATGTATAGCAAGGAAGCCGTCTTTAAGCAGAGGATTGTACTGTTGACAGACAAGGATTTTGTTATTGAGGGCAGTATTGAGTATATGTGCTGTGACGACAGCCGGTGCCTTCCTCCGACAGATGAGGCGTTCTCTTTTGATGTGAAAGTTGCATCCACTGGTTCACAGACACCCCCGCCAATAGCCCCATTGAAAAAAGCTGATAAAAGATCAATCTGGGTATTTTTCCTGATATCCTTTGTGGCAGGACTTGCGGCACTTCTGACACCGTGTGTATTTCCCATGATCCCGATGACAGTAACTTTTTTCATGCGGGAAGGCAGGAAAAGAATTAAAGCAATTATGATCGGGCTCATTTTTGGCTTGTCAATAATCCTGATATATACCTTTATTGGTTTTATTGTATCCTTTACCAGTGCCGGGGCTGACGTGACAAATGCAGTAAGCACACACTGGATCCCGAATCTTATTTTCTTTATTCTTTTCATCGTTTTTGCAGCTTCATTCCTTGGAATGTTCGAACTGGTTCTTCCTGGTAAATGGGTAAATACATCAGACAGGCAGGCTGACAAAGGAGGATATATCGGGGCTTTCTTTATGGCATTTACACTGGTCCTGGTATCCTTTTCATGCACCGGACCTATAGTTGGTGCCTTGCTGGTTGAATCTGCAGGTGGACTGGCTCTGAAACCAATTCTTGGAATGTTCGGGTTTTCCCTGGCTTTTTCCCTGCCATTTACTCTTCTTTCGATATTCCCCTCATGGTTGAGCGGTCTTCCGAAATCAGGGAGCTGGCTGAATTCAATCAAGGTTGTGCTTGGCTTCATAGTACTCGCATTCTCGTTTAAGTTCCTGAGCACTATTGACCAGGCCTATCACCTGGGAATTCTGGGAAGGGAGGTCTACCTTGCGATCTGGATAGTGATTTTTATACTGCTTGGTTTTTACCTTTTAGGGAAGCTGAAATTTGCCAACGACAGTGATCTGGCTCATATCTCTGTACCACGCTTGTTTTTATCAATCGCCTCATTTGCGTTCGCGGTTTATCTTGTTCCGGGCCTGTTTGGCGCCCCGCTGAAAGGTATTTCATCACTTTTACCACCCGCAACAGAATCGTCCGTTTTTAGTCCGTCATTGGGTATTGGTTCCAGGTCGGGAGATAATAGTTCGCAGTCAGGAGGTATCGTTCTAGAGACCCGGGAAACAGGTTTGAGTCTTTCCTCAGGCATTTGCGGACCGGCTAAATATTCTGATATTCTTCATCTGCCATATGATCTCCAGGGCTATTTTGATTATGAAGAGGGTATGGCCTGTGCAAGACAGCAGAATAAACCTGTCCTGCTTGATTTCAAGGGCCACTCATGCAGCACCTGCAAGGTTATGGAGGCAAAGGTATGGTCAGATCCCAAAGTTCTGAAACGTCTGAGAGAAGACTTTGTAATTATAGCTCTTTATGTAGACGATAAAACTAAACTACCTGAAAGTGAATGGCTTACATCTCCTTCTGACAAGACTCTGAAAAAAACACTTGGCAAGAAAAACCTGAATTTTCAGATTACCAGATACAATACGAACACTCTGCCTTATTATGTAATTGTCGATCTTAACGGGGATCCCTTGACCAAAGCGATAGGTTTCGACCCCGATCCCCGCAAGTATATTGATTTTCTTGACGAAGGCACCAGAAATTTCAGCAAGTGAGGCTAATCCAACCCGAATTCCTTTCCCACTTTTGCACTTTCCCACCTTAGCACTTTCCCACGTTTGCCTTTCCCACCTTTGCATTTTCTCACCTTTGCACTTTCCCGCCTTTGCACTTTCTCACTTTCGTACCTTCTGACTTTCAGAATTTTCCAAATTTCAAAGCCACATTCCCGGCCCAGCCGTTAAGAGGAAATGCGCTGGAGACATCAAACAGGCTTATCTCTGAGGTGAACCTGTAACTTATTCCCAATGAGAGCCTGAAGTATTTAATCAAATTTATTTCAAGTTCGGCACACGGTTCAACAATAAAAAATGATGTGGCATCATCTATATAGGTGGGGGGATCATAAACATCGCCGGATCCCTGGCTTGTCACATTGGCAATTCCCCCGGCACCGAAAAGTACCGGTAGAGAGATATGCACAGGGAACCAGGGTAGTATTATTGGTTCCAGTAGCAGTCCTCCATAGCCTCCTGTAAGATTGGTATACTGACTTTCTGCGTTGTTATAGCTGATATCGTTAATGAATCCGGTACCACTGAAGCCCATTGCAAACCAATGCCCGATGATCCATGCTCCTCGTCCGCCAATTGAAGCTGCGTTAAGATTTTCTATCTCTGAATAACCAAAAGTAAGTGCACCATAACCTCCGTGCGTAATTTTTTGATGCCCGAACAGCGTCATGATCTCATTCTGTTCATCATCATAAACAAGATCTCCGCTTTCCTGGGCTGAAATAATGTTAATCAGGGAAAAAGAAATCAGGAAAATCATTATTGTTCTCATTTCAGTAAGATTTTATGTGTTTAGAATATATACTTTATTGAAAATGCGAAATCCCAGGGGACAATCCTGAAGAATTCAAACATAGAAAACTCGAAAAAAGGTTTAAGATCCATTCCGACCTGGAGGGGAATAACAGGGATACGGTACTCAAGACCAACATATCCATTGACACCTATCAGAGGCGAAAACCTTTTCCGGTAATTGTAGTATTCCTGGAACATAAAGAAATAATTATCTGTATAGTTAAAACCTATATGTCCTCCATAACCATAGGTAAAGAAGAAGTCTTCTGAAAATTCAAAAAGTGCGGGCTTGATATGCTCTCTCAGAACGGTGAGCTGCATACCCCCTTTCCTGAAGCTTAATATGCCTTCATAAGCCAGTTCTGGTTCCAGGTGCTGACGGTAAGTGAAGCCGGAACTTAAACCGCCTCTTATACCTGCAGCCTTGAAATATTCCTGGGCGGATGCAGGCAGACTGAATAAAAGAATCAAAATGATAAAGTTTTTCATTGGGATTAGATGATATTTACTATTTATTATTATCTATCAGTGAACCTGAACCGCTGATCTTCACATTAATACGGGGATTCCCCCTGTAAAAAATATTCCCGCTGCCGGTAATATTTGCATCGAGAAAATCATAAACAAAGACGTACATATCGCCTGACCCTGAAATACTTGCGGAGCATTCATCCTGTTCCAGATGCAAAGCTTTAATTTTACCGGAACCTGAAATATTCAAATCCCCGACTCTGGCAATTCCCCATAATTCAATGTCCCCGGAACCTGTCAACGAAACATCCATTTCGAGCGCATCAATATCCCTCAGGTCGACTATACCTGACCCGGTCAACTCAATTCTCAGGTAATCAACAAGAATGAGATAATCACTATATATCAAACCTGATCCTTCCAGGGAAATATTAAATATTTCCGGAGTATGGACATAGATCCTTATAGGCTCGTCATCCAGATTCCGAAAGCATTTTCTTGTCCCGTTATCAATTATAAGTCTTTCATTTTTGATATTTGTCCGTATATATGGCATCAAATTTTCATCGGCCTCAATTACCACTTTAGAAACAGAGTCGATAACAATGTACACATCGTAATCTCCTTCTGAAATTATTCCAGTAAACTTACCAAGGGGCCTTTCTTCTTCTTCCAGGATGCCATTTCCTTTCAGACAGGAGAAAAAGATACTTTCACAGGATGTCAGGAGCAGAGACATCACAGCCAGTGTAACTAAAGTGATTAGTAAAGATATTCTTTTCATCGTCGTAAAGTTTTTGTTTCTTTTTTCGAGTTTAGTTTTTAGAGTTTCGTTTTTATTTAGTGTTTAGTATTTCGTTATTTCGATTTTTCCCTAGGGATACCTTTGATTAATGGTAATAGTGCACTTCTTAGGTGCTGTAATTTCAACCCTCGAAGAAGAATTGGGATTACCAATCCTTCCTGTAACCTTTATCTCTGTTGGACTTTCATTTGACTTTTCAAAATTCGAATAATTTTCAGGGAAATGCAATGTAACTTCAGGATGATGGGTTACCTGTAAAAGATATGATGACTCTCTGCTGAACGTGAGATCAAGATCGGCATACTCAGAGTTCAAATTAATGTATGAAAAATCAGTTGCCACTGTATCAGCCGTAAAATCGCCATATCTTGATATGAAATTAGCTTCTTGATTTAACCTGTATATCTGTAAATCAGAGAAATAGCTTTCACCAAAAAGATTGTTGATTTCGGATATTGAATACTTATCCCTTGCTGATTCTGTTTTAAGTATGCCTACCTTATTAAGCCTTATTTTTGAAGATTTACTTACTATAGTCAGCTGATCTGCATTTCTGATCTCAAAATCAGCGTAAGTAAGGTTAAGCCTTGCATTATTAAGGTAATTAATAATCCCATTACCGAAATTAACATTAATATCTGCCTGCCCTTCAAGACGGTTTATTTTAATATCACCATTTGAAAGGCTGATTGTTACGTCGCCCTTCATATCATCAATATAGATATTCCCAAACTTGTTTGATATATTGACAGTAATGTTGGATGGAGCCATGACGGTATAATTTATTTCAACCTGATTTTTTGATGGGATAATGGCTCCTGACAGATCAATAAGGTCTGAAAAGAAGGTATTATTTGTACTCCCAAATCTCGTATTTGCAATAATATAATAATTAGTGCCGGTAAATTCGATTTCAATATTATCCATTATTTTTTCAAGCTTTGTCAGACTGCTTGATTTTACAGATAATTCGACTTCCAGCTTAACAGAGTCTTTTTTCCATTGGATAACCTGTACCTTACCATATTTGTTTGAAATGTCAAGTCTCGTTTCAGGATTTACGGGGAAAGAACGAACTATTTTCTTGCTTTCTGTATAGGTTTGTGCAGTAATGGTATTTGTGAAAACTGCCATTCCAATTAAAGCAGTCAATATTACATTATAGATTGTATTCATTATTTTCATCGTTTTCATCATTAGAATTTCCCTGAAGGTGTTCCTTAAAATCCTCCAGGATCTGCAATTTCAGTCTGTAGTTCTGAATCATTGCTTCCACTACTTCATCATTTGCGATATTATCTTTCAGGTCTTTCTGCAATTCAGCATAAATACTGTCAAGTTCAGCAAGATCGCTTTTCAGTGCATAACCTAATTCCGGTTGGTCTTTAAGCAGGGGTTCTATTTCAAGGATTTTTTCATCCACCATGTTCGTATAATATATTTCAGCCTCATGCAACTCCGGGATTTCGACATTCAATTCTTTTTTATCTTTTCTGTTTGTCAGCATATTATCCCTGTGAAGGATTTCCTGGAGCAGGAAGGATGCTCCAAAAGTTATAATTATTACAGCCGCCCATTTGATTATTGTTTTAAAGGATGGGAGCCTCCGGCCCTTCCGTATCCTGCCGTTTATGCCGTTCCATACCCTGTCACCCGGATCGGAGATATCAAACTGGTCACGGTTTTCAGCTATGAACTGCTCTAGCCTGTCTCTTTTCATTGCCGTTGGATTTTAAAATATCTTTGATTCGCTGTTTTGCCCGCAAATACTGACTTTTCGATGTTGATTCGGAAATACCCATTATTTCTGAAATTTCAGCATGATCATAACCTTCAAGTGCATACAGACTAAAAATAATACGGTAACCGTCAGGGAGTTGAGTAATTGCCTGGTGAATTTTTTTTGCATCCATGCTGATATCTTCATAATCAATTTCACTTTCTGTCTTCTGCACTGATTCATCAAGTTCTTCATGTAAAACCAGGCTAATTTTCTTTTTACGCATCCAGTTTATACACCTGTGGACAACGATTTTTTTAATCCAGATACCGAATGAAGATTCATACCTGAAAGTGTCTAATTTCATGAATGCATCACAAAATGAATCCTGAAGAAGATCTTCGGCTTCTTCCCGGTTATTCAGCATACGATAACAGATGTTAAACATGGCTTTTGAGTATAACCTATAAAGCTGATACTGAGCTTTCTGATCACCAATCTTGCTTAGTTCAATAATTTCTCTGTGTATATCCTGGTAAAAGGGAGCCAACTTTTCAGATGATTTCGTTTGTAAAAGACAACTATTTTAAATCAAAGTTGCATACTAATGCAATAAAAATTGATTGAATAAGAAAGTTATGACGACAAATTTACAATAACAAACAAAGTTAATCCATATTGAAGGAATGAGGGAGGGAAAGAGGGAAAGAGGGAAAGAGGGAAAGAGGGAAAGAGAGTTGGAGAGACAGAGGGAAATAAGGAACAAAAAATCAGATTTTGCATACGATAATTGGCTTTATATGACATTAACAAAAAAGAGCAAATAATAAAATCATTTAAGTATGAAGATTATAAGGAGGCACAAAGATTTAGAAGTGTATCAATCAGCTTTTGTTACCGCGAATCGGATTTTCGAAATTTCTAGAACATTTCCTAAAGAAGAATTATATTCTTTAACGGACCAGATAAGAAAAAGTTCAAGATCCATCGCAGCTAATATAGCTGAGGCATTTAGGAAGAGAAAATATGAGAAAGCTTTCATTTCAAAATTATCGGATGCGGAGGCCGAAGCAGCAGAAACTCAGGTTTGGTTGGATTTTTCTTTAAACTGTCATTATATCTCATCAATGGATCATGATGAATTATATAAAACTTATGATAAAATTATTGGTATGCTGGTAAGTATGGCACTTCGTCCCAGTGAATGGTCATTCTCCAGATAATCCCTCCCTCTCTCCATCCCTCCCTCTCTCCATCCCTCATTCCCTCTGTCCCTCTTTCTCTCCCTCCCTCTTTCTCTTAATAACAATATTCACGATCAGATACAGCACTAGGATCAAAGCAAAGTAATACGCAGCTTCGGCAATAAAATCACCATGCTGTACATAAAAAGTATATGTATCATTGGCATTGATATTAGTGCGCAAGGTATCCGCGGTCCAGTAATTTGTTCGTAAGAGAATTTCTCCCTTTTGATTTATGAATGCTGAAATGCCTGTGTTTGCTGATCTGGCAATACTCCTGCGGGTTTCGATTGCCCTTAACCGTGAAAAGGCAAGATGCTGGCGGTGTCCCGGCGTATCTCCCCACCAACCGTCATTGGTTATGACAAAAATATAATTTGCACCTGCCTTGATATATTCGGTCACAAATTCACCATAAACTGATTCATAGCATATGACAGTGGCAACACCCAGAGAGTCATCTGGTGCGAAAAGACTTTCTCTGAATTCCTGAGTTCCATGGCTTCGGAATGTGCCACCCAACCTTAGTGTAAGTTTTTCAAGAAATCCCAGATACTGGGTATAAGGCATTTTTTCAACACCTACAACCAGTTTTGATTTGATGTAGATCTGGATATTATCTGTCGAATCAAGCTGAGCGCCGGCATTAAAACTGTCATAATACAAATCTGTTCCCGGGATAGGACGGGCCGTAGGTGAAGTCACACTGGTATCAGGATACGCTTTGTAATAAGTGAGCCCAACTATAAACTTTGCCCCCGGGTATTTCTCCAGAAAACGGTAAATGGCCTTAATACTTGGATTGTCCTTCATCTCATCTTCCCATACATTATCATTGATAAATGTTTCGGGTGCGACAAAATAATCTGTCTCTGCTGTTGCAGCAGCAGAGACAAGTCCAAGCATTTTCTCAATCTGTCGGCTGGCATCCATCCCTCCGAACTTTTCATTATAAGGATCAATATTAGGCTGAACAATAACAACCTCCCTTGGATTCAATTTTTCTGCATAGGTGTAAAATCTTATCAGGGAATATGTTATCGGGACTGATATAAGAAGGAACCATGTAATCAGTAAGGCTATATTGCTCCGCAAAGGTTTATGGCCAACATATCCCTTTATGATTAAGAATAACAGGATGTTGCTCAGGAGAACCCATAATGTACCCCCGAAAGTGCCTGTAAATTCATACCATTGAATTATATGAATATCGTTCATGAAACCATTGCCCAAATTCAGCCATGGCCATGAAATCTCCCCGTTAAGATAAAAGTGCTCGTATACCAGCCAGAATACAATCAATCCGAAATATCCAGGTCCCGGGCCAGCATTTCTTCTGGTGATATGAAATGCCCAGAAGACGGTGGACATAAGCACTGTATTTATTGTTACGGCCAGAAGCATTCCCACCAGGCTGGCATTTACGATCCACCAGGTGGTAAGAATATTCCATGTGAAAAATGTAATGGCTGAGTAAAGGAGTGCTTTATGGGGTCTCTCGGTAATACGGTTCTGATAAAGATAATCTTCAACAAATAAAAGAGGTACCAGGGCAAATAACATGGATAACCCTGTGCCCCAGACAAACCAGCCAGGAGTCAGAAGCAATCCGCTGGCTAAAGCATACAATAAAAGCCTGTATTTTTTCATCTAAACCAGGGTAATTTTACACTTAAACCAGCTATTTTCTTCCGGTCGTGATGATTAAACTGTATCTTACTGATTATATTATAATGTCATAAAGATACACGAAATTGTATCATTAATAATAATTTATAATTTTCGTATTTTTAGGTTGATTTACTTAAAAGGATCTGTTGATTTGAAAAAACTTATAAATACTGAAGAACTCCTGGAAGCGGCCAGACTTAACGGTTTTGCAGGTGAAAGTGCCGCAAAAGTAATGATGCTGCTGCTTAGGTTCAAAAGGATCAACAAATTTTATGTAAAGAATGCCAATAAATCGGGATTGGAGTTTATCGATTCAATGATTGAACAACTTCAGATAAAATTTGAATTATTTGAAGATGAGCTGAATAATATTCCTGTAGAAGGTCCTTTTATTACAGTTTCCAATCACCCATTTGGAGGGATTGATGGAATGCTTTTGATTAAAATGATATCCTCAAGAAGGCCTGATTATAAAGTAGTTCCCAATTTCCTGCTTAAAAGGATTGAACCCCTGAAGAAGTATATTTTCTCTGAAAATCCTTTTGAGGACCGGCAGAAGAAGATGCCTGCCAAACAAACAGCTACAGATATCCTTCAGCATTTACAAAATAGCAGTCCGGTTGGATTTTTTCCGGCCGGCGAGGTTTCAGGATATGATCAGGCAACAAATAAAATCACTGACCGTAAATGGCAATATCAGATTCTGAGAATTATCAGAACCAGCCGTGTTCCCGTTATTCCAATATACTTCCAGGGAAGTAACAGCAGGCTTTTCCATTTTCTGGGCAGGATCCATCCCCGTTTGCAGACAGTCAAACTTCCTTCTGAATTATTCTCAAAAAAGAAAAGAATCATCCGGATTCGCATCGGGAGTCCAATAACTGTAAAAGAACAGGATGAGTTTAAGGATACTGCACGGTTCGGCAGATTCATCAGGACAAAAACATATGCCCTGGGAACCGCTCTTGAGGTTAAAAAATTCTTTAAGCATGGAAAGAGAAGGTTGAGAAAAGAGAAAAAGATCATTGATCCGGTTCAGGTTGAAAAAATTGAAGCTGAAATCAACAGGATTCTTCCGGAGTATTCTCTGTTTAAAAATAAAAATTACAATCTTATCTGTGTGCCTTCTTTTGAGATCCCGAATATCATGAATGAATTAGGACGGCTCAGGGAGACAACATTCCGCCTGGTCGGGGAAGGGACCAACCAGCAGATGGATATTGATGAATATGACCTTTATTATTATCAGCTTTTTATCTGGGATGAGGACAAGAAAAGAATCGTGGGAGCATACAGGGTTGGAAAAGGCGATGAGATCATGCAGCAGTATGGGATCAGGGGTTTCTATATTCAAAGTCTTTTCAGGATCAACCGGAGGTTTTATCCGATACTCTCACAATCCCTTGAACTCGGCAGATCATTTATTGTGCCCGAATACCAGAAGAAACCCCTGCCATTGTTCCTGTTATGGAAGGGGATATTATATTTCCTTCTGAAGAATCCTGAATACCGATATCTTGTTGGACCTGTAAGCATAAGCAACCGTTTTTCAACTTTTTCGAAAGGATTAATAATTAAGTTTATCAGGGAGCATTATTACAATATGACCTTTTCAAAATATATCAAACCACGGAAGCGTTTCAGGGTACCGCCGCACCAGATAGATACAGATATCATTTTCGAAAACTCAAATGACATCAATAAACTGGATAAGTTTATCAAGGATATTGAAACTGGACACTTTGCCATGCCAGTACTTTTAAAGAAATACCTTAAACAGAACGGGAAAATTGTGGAATTCAATATAGATCCAAAATTTAATAATGCCATAGACGGACTCCTGGTCCTTGATATGTATGACGTGCCTCCGGAAACTATTTCATCCCTCTCAAAAGAAATTAATGATGATTCTATCCATGAGAGAAATGCGATAACAAATGTTAAGGACATTATAAAGACTCAGGAAAAAGAAGCTACTGATGAATTATAACACTACCTCTGTCTTTCGGCTGGCGGTATAAAAATCGAAATGTCGAAACACTAAACTCGAAATAAATTGAAACCATTTTATATCGCATGTATCCTCCTTTTTCTTTGTGCTTGTACTTCGAAAGACAGGAATG
>JBGPAO010000071.1:0-11270 GCA_041480755.1 Bacteroidia bacterium | reverse complement strand
GGCCAAACCGTTCATCAATCCAGCCTTTTTTATAATTAGCGGCATACAGATCACCTCCCGGTGTCAAACAGTCTTTCCAGGCAAGTTTCCAGGTTTTTCCATAATCTTCGCTTTTGGCCACGCCGATGCAGGTAGTATCATCATGCACTCTCAATCCGTTATAGGAAACGTACACTTGCTCCGGATGCAAAGCACTGGTAGCAATCGTTCTCCATTCCGGAAAATCAGCATTTTTTGCCCGCAGCTTAAGCAGGTCATCCTGGCGGTTTTCCCAGGTTTTGCCTCCGTTTTCGGTATAATAAACTCCGGACGGATCACCCTCAGGATTAAAATACGATTTCCCGGAAATGGCATAAATAATATATTTATTATGTTCCTTATTAAATCCTCCTGAATAACAGGTAAGTGTTCCAACATGTGCAGGACCCGGATTGGTTTTCCAGATATCATTTTCTCTTACAGCTATTGAATTTTTCCCTGTTATATATATAGTCCGGTTCTCTTTCGGGGATGAGGGAACAATATAAATATTTTTTGCCCCGTTTTCAAGCTCTTTTTCCCTGGTCCAGTGCTTCCCCTGGTCATCCGAATAGTAATAAGCCACAGTATTATCCATAGCGATTGCTGCATATAATTTCATCGAGTTTCCGGGATCGATCGCCAGTGCCAGCACATGACGCTCTGTACTGTCAATTGTAACAACTTTTTCTTCTGCATGATCTCCCCTGGAAACCAATCCGGTAATCTCCCCCGGGTCCGGGTAAAGAATATTCCATGTATTGCCCCGATCGTTACTTTTGAAAAGAGCAATTGAATTTGCATATACAATATTGGAATCAACCGGATCGAAGACAAAGAATTTAACAGGGCCCCTCAGGGAAAACATTCTCCAGGACAGGCCTCCGTTGTATGTAACGTAAGATCCGGACATATCACAGGCTACAAAGGCATAATCTGCATTATGAGGGCTCACGGCGGGGAAAAACATGGCTCCACCTCCGCCAAAGCCGGCAAAACCCCAGGAATCATTTCTTCCATTTGAATTTACAAACCTGGCATTATTCTCCCTGGAATGACTGCAGCCTGTTATCATCAGACATGCCAGGAAGATTAATCCGCAAATGGAAATAAATCCGGTTGCCGGCTTATTATTTTTACTGATTACCATGTATTCTGTCATATGTTTGTTTTAAGCTGGTTATATACCTGGTTTATTCAGTCTCCGGAAATCCATGCCATACACTTGAACCAAAAGTAGTTATATAGACCAATTCCGGATCATTCTGATCAACAATAACCCTGTGTCCCCAATGGAAATCGTAACCTTTTATCTTTTTCCAGGTTTTGCCGTAATCTTCGCTTCGCCAGGCCGCCTTATTAAAAGTGTTGCAATACAATCTCCCCGGATGATAATGATCTGCAGTAACATCATAGACATATTGATTATCATCAAAAATTGATCTCCATGTATTTCCGCCGTCTTCAGACAGGAAAATTCCACCGGGCATTTCAATCAGTTTATTTCCGCCAGTTGCCCTCACAACATCGCTGCCTGTCAGGTCGCTTAGTTCTATATCAGCCCAGCAACCCAGGTAGATCCTGTCAGGATTTGCCTGGTCATAATCTATTCCATTAGGGAAGAGGGGCCCATCTGTGATATGCAGTTTTGTCCAGGTTTCTGCACCATCGGATGAACGGTAAACTGCACCTGAATAAAACTCTGTACCTTTATTCCCGTCTTTGTGCACCGGTGTGATACTCACTGTCAGAAATAAGACTCCTTTGCTGGTCAGAGTCAGTTCAAATGCACATGTATTCTCTTCAAGTCCGTTATTTTTCAGTTGCCAGGTTTTACCGTCATCGGTTGATTTGAATACGCCTTTACTGAAAACACTTGCATATAATGTCCGATTTCCGGGAGGTGACTGGGGATCCAAAACAATGGATGTGGCGGGTGAATTAAATCCCATTCCTGCAAAACTTGGCCTCCAGGTTATCCCACCGTCATCGGAGATGCATACACCGCCTTTACCGGTCTCCTTCCACTTCGGATTGGGGGTCATCTTTCCCCTTGGAAAATCGTGCAGGTATGACCATACTGACCACATTTTATCTTTTATGTCAGGGTCAAACACTATCCAGTAGCATGTATTTGCCCATTCAGGGGGCACACCTTGTGCAGATCTTATCCAGCTTTTTCCCCTGTTAAAGGAATGATGGTACCCTATGTCAGTATAACTTATTGCAATATGATTACTGTCAAAGGGATCGAAATGAACACCATAAGCTGTGGTTACGTCCAGTCCCCGGCTGATAAATGTTCCGTCCGGTTGCTCCGCGCTGTATATTTCATTCCATGTTTTACCACCATCTATGGTCTTCATGGTACGGTACCAGTCGGTCACAACAGCAATGTCCCCATTGTATGGATAAACTCCCGCATCCATCAGCCTTATATATTCACCGCCAAAGGCCTTTTCAACCCAGGCATCTTTCAGGTTTGATGCGCCAATCCCGTCTTTTACAGCATACTGCCCTGAACCCCCGCCTCCTTTCCAAACCCAGTTCCAGCTTTTACCTGCATCACTGGTTTTCATTGCGCCATACCAATAAATAAAATCCTTATTGTTTTTCTTCTCTTCATAACGGTTGCAGACAAGATAAGCCTGGCTGGCATCGAATTCTGCGCAGGATATCATGGAATAACTTGGTTTTATACCGGTTATTTCATTGGTTATGGCCGGATCCATTGTACGTTTCCAGGTATCACCCTGATCTTCTGAAATCCATAATTCGCTATGACCAAATTCTTCCCGGATGATTTCCATGGGATCATGATGCAGGGCGTAAAAGATCACTTTTCCATCATTTTTTTTAGTACCTCCGGTGAATGAGAAGGCAGGTGACATGGCCTCCGGAAACTTTTTTGAATGGATTAGCATAGATGATTTATCAATCACATAAACTGACACTGCCGTAAAAATATACAATTCATCATTTAATACTGTCCGATTCGTGTAAATGAATTCAATGGTATGTGGAAGGATCTCCCGTTTCCAGTTCATGCCTGAATCAGCCGAATAATAAAAATAAGTGCCCATGCTGAAATAGATGTGTCCTGGCAGCAAAGGATCCGGCCGGATAACGTTTATTCTTCCTGATTCACTCGCATACAACGAACTATCGGAAGTTTCAATGCTATAATCCGCATGATCGCCCAGGAATATTTCTTGTTTAACTTCTGCTTTTGCAGGAAAGATTTGCTTCCAGGTTTTTCCTCCATCCACCGACTTGTTAAGGACAGATGAACCAATATAAACAGTATTTGAATCAAGCGGATCAAAGGCAAAGGATGATGCTCCACCTGCAAAGTTGATTTGCCGGTAAGAAACGCCGCCATCTGTTGTCAGGTATGAACCTGTCATATCGCATCGAACCAGGAAATTGTCGGGGGTATGATAAGAAAACGTAGGAATAAAAGTAGCTCCGCCACCGCCCGGTCCCAGTATTTCCCAATTAATACCATTTTTGTTATTTTCAACTGAGCCGGTCCGGCATCCCGACAGTACCATCATGGTTAAACATACGCAGCTGATGATCAAAGGATATGCAAATTTCAGTATGAGGCTTAACCGGCTAAGGAATTTTACACTCATTATAATTGCATAAATTTATTACCATTAAATTATGAAAAATTATCATTATCTGCATCACATTTAATCCGGAAAAATAAAAAGCCTGATTTTCAGCTCGTCTTGCGGGTTGTCCCGTTGCTGATTTTGAAATTAAGAAGATGGCTGCTGTTATCAGGAAAAACCTACATTTGTATCCAGGTTGAACTATACGAAGCCTTATGATCAGGTTGGATAATGAAATTAAACCTATTGACCTTGCCAGTAAACTAAGACGGTTGTGGGAACTGTCCGCCCGGAAAATCCAGCTCATTGAGGATAACTTTGATGAATCGAAAGGTTCCCCGGTATTCACAACACGGGGAAAATACACTGCACGCGGATGGACTGAATGGACCCAGGGTTTTCAGTATGGATCTGCAATTCTTCATTGGGAGGCAACTGGTGAAAAGCGCTTGCTGGAAAGGGCGCGGGAAAATATAATGAAGAAAATGGCTCCTCATATTTCCCACACCGGGAGTCATGATCACGGGTTTAACATCGTGAGCACCTATGGCAATCTTTTGCGTCAGATGCATGAGGGGAAGATCGCTTATAACCAATGGGAAAGGGAATATTATGAGCTGGCGCTGAAAATTTCAGGAGCCGTGCAGGCATCCCGCTGGACCAATCTGAAAAGCGGAGGCTTTGTATACTCATTCAACGGCCCGCATTCTTTATTTGTTGATACCATCCGTTCATGCAGATTGTTGATAATCAGTCATTTGCTTGGCCATTTCCTGAAGGGTGAGGGAGATATAAAAATCAACCTCCTGGAACGTGCATTACAGCATGCAGAAGCAACTGCAAGCTACTCTGTTTTTTATGGGGATGGCCGCGATTCTTATGATATAAGGGGAAGGACAGCACATGAATGTATTTTCAATGTCAAAGACGGCAGCTTCCGTTGCCCAAATTCGCAGCAGGGATATTCAGGATTCAGTACATGGACCAGGGGGCTCGCCTGGGCTATATGTGGATTTTCTGAAATACTTGAATGGATTGATACAGCTAAACAGGCCGGAATAATCCTGCCGGAAAGCGGAGTGGATATTGACTCACTTACATTAAAAGCGGCGACAGCTACCTGTGATTTTTATATTGAAAACTCACCGATCGATGGTGTGCCTTACTGGGACACCGGGGCACCGGACCTTTTCAGGATGGGGGATTGGCTGGAAAAACCTGCTGATCCATTCAATATGTTCGAACCGGTTGACAGTTCTGCCGCTGCCATTGCCTCCCAGGGGTTTTTAAGGCTGGGCAGATATTTAAATAGCAAAGGTCAGGGGATTGCCGGAAACCGTTACTGGCAGGCAGGACTGAAAATAGTAAGCACGTTGCTTGAAGAGCCCTATATCAGCCTTAATTCTGATCACCAGGGTCTCTTACTGCATTCCATCTATCACCGGCCTAATGGGTGGGACTATATTCCTGAAGGCAGCAAAATACCAAACGGAGAGTCGGGTATGTGGGGTGATTATCATTTGCGGGAAGTATGTCTTTATCTGCAGCGTATAAACAACCATGAAGACTACCTCACATTTTATAATGGTATAACATGATATCAAAATCATTGACTGATCTGTCAAGATTGTGTCTGCACACCATAACTACTAAATCCTGGAATATCGAACAGGCTGCAAAGCATTATGCTTCGGCGGGGGTGAAAGGAATAACTGTGTGGCGCGATGCGTTTGAAGGTAGAAATATTGTACATACAGGTCAGATGCTTCGTGATCATAATCTGACAATAGTGTCACTCTGTCGTGGTGGTTTTTTTGCGCACAAGAGCCGCGTCAAAAGGCAGGATGCACTGAGTGATAACCGAAGAGCTATTGAGGAGGCTTCTGAACTGGGGACAAACAAGATAGTACTTGTCTGCGGTGCCGATCCTGCTCAATCTTTGGAAGATTCGCGGAGGCAAATACATGATGGGATAGCCGCTATTATCCCGGAAGCTAAAGCCGCTAATGTTCAGTTAGCTATTGAGCCCCTGCATCCCATGTATGCCGATACACGTTCAGCTGTTAACACCATGGCACAGGCCAACGAAATGGTCGAATCATTCAATACTCCATGGGTAGGAGTAGCCGTCGATGTATACCACATGTGGTGGGATACAAACCTGGAACATGAAATAATAAGGTGCGGAAGAAACAATTCCTTATTGGTATTTCATATATCCGACTGGAAATCACCTTCTTCAGATATGCTTAACGATCGCGGCCTGATGGGTGAAGGATGTATCCCCATAAGGCAAATACGATCGTGGGTTGAAAGGGCAGGTTTTAAAGGATTTATTGAGGTTGAAATATTTTCAACTGCATACTGGAAACAGGATCAGTCTGAATTTTTGAAAAATATTATCACTTCGTACAAAGAATTTGCATAATTGGTATGACAATTAAACAGCATAATGTTGGAATAATAATGAACGGAGTAACCGGACGAATGGGTACAAATCAGCACCTGTTACGGTCTATTGCCGCGATTGTTAAACAGGGTGGTGTGAAGCTGGCACAGGGCGAAAACATTATGCCTGATCCAATCCTTATTGGACGTGACAAAAACAAACTTGAAGCGCTGTGCAATCTTTCAGGTTTTACTAAAATGAGCACTGATCTCACTGAGGTACTGAAGGATCCTTATAATATTATTTATTTTGATGCACAAATAACCGGAAAAAGGGCTGAAGCAATCAGGCAGGCTGTTGCAGCCGGGAAGCATATTTACTGCGAAAAACCTGTTGCAGTGAATACGCAAACAGCCATGGAATTGTACAATTTATGCAGAAAGGCAGGTCTTAAGAATGGCGTTGTTCAGGATAAGCTTTGGCTTCCGGGGATATTAAAGTTAAAACGCCTGGTTCAGGAAGGCTTCTTCGGGAGGATCCTTTCTGTCAGGGGAGAATTCGGATACTGGGTATTTGAGGGAGATTCAATTCCTTCACAGCGACCTTCGTGGAACTACAGGAAAGAAGATGACGGGGGCATAATCGTGGATATGTTATGTCACTGGCGATATCTGCTGGATAATGTTTTCGGTAAGGTAAAAGCAGTTTCCTGCCTGGGTGCGACACATATACCCGAACGGGTTGATGAGTCGGGGAACAGGTATACCTGTTCGGCAGAAGATGCAGCCTATGCTACTTTTGAGCTTGAAGGAGGTATTATTGCCCAGTTCAATTCTTCATGGACCGTGCGGGTGAGACGTGATGACCTGCTTACGCTTCAGGTTGATGGTACAAAAGGCTCCGCCGTTGCCGGATTACGGGAATGTTATATACAGCATTACAATAATACTCCAAGGCCAGTATGGAACCCTGACATTGTTCAGCCGATTGATTTTTTTGATGGCTGGTCAAAAGTTTCTGATAAGGAAAATTATGAGAATGCCTTCAAAGTACAATGGGAATTGTTTCTCAGACATATTGTTAAGAACGAATCTTTTCCATGGGACCTGAAGGAAGGGGCCAGGGGGGTGCAGCTGGCAGAAAAGGGCATGGAAAGCTGGGCCAGGAGGTGCTGGATTGATGTACCGGAAATATAATAAAAAGACCTATGAGAAAAGTTGCTTTGGTCACAGGAGGTAGCCGCGGGATCGGCTATGGTATTGTGAAACACCTTGCCTTGCAGGGTTTCGATATGGCAATTAATGGTGTTCGTCCTTCGACGTCGGTGGAACATGTAGTAGAAAGTATTAAGCAATCGGGGGTTGATGCCATATACTGTCAGGGAGATATTTCAATACGGGAAGACAGGGATAAAATTCTGCATGAAGTTGAAAAGCATTATAGCAGACTTGATGTACTGGTAAATAATGCCGGTATAGCACCCAGGGAACGTTGTGATATCCTTTCCGCAAGCGAGCAAAGTTTTAACGAGGTGATTTCGACCAACCTGAAGGGTACCTATTTTCTAACTCAGGCTGCTGCCAACTGGATGATCAGGCAAAAAAAATCGGATAAGGATTTTAAGGGTTGTATTATCAATATTACTTCAATATCAGCCACAGTTGCCTCAGTCAATCGCGGAGAGTATTGTATATCCAAGGCGGGACTCAGCATGGTCACCCGTCTTTTTGCTGTGCGTCTGGGAGAATTTGATATCCCTGTCTATGAAATACGGCCCGGTATAATCAGCACAGACATGACTGCCGGGACAAAAGACAAGTATGATAAGATGATCGAAGAAGGATTATGTGTGCAAAAGCGATGGGGTCTTCCGGATGATATAGGGAAAATGGCAGGTGCCCTGGCCATGGGGAGTTTTCCCTACTCAACAGGCCAGGTGTTTATGGCTGACGGCGGTATGACAATTCACCGGTTATAATACCATTAAACATACAAACAGTGTGTTATTAAAATGGCCAGCTCATTTTTCATTAATAATCTCCTTTAAACCGGATATTTTATTTTCTTCAACTGTGATCTTTGAACTGTTTTTACCGACAAGGATTGCTGTTGTCTGTTTTCCTGTACCCGTTGACCGGATGATATTGTTGGTGATTACAATATCGTGTGTAACACCGCCAATATAAAAACCACTTGCTTCCTCTTTCATCCCGTTGTTTTCTATTGTGTTGTTGGTGAACGTGTTACGATGGCCTGCATTTTGTTCATTCTCATCACGGAAAAGGACACCCTGGAATGCATTCTCATAGATATGGTTGTTTTCGAAAAGATTATCAGTATCCTTATGTCCTATTGAAATTCCATTGTCACCATTTGAATAGAGGGTGTTATTCCTGAAAATGCCGTTCTGGACTCTCCAGCATAAGAAAAGCCCGTCCCCTTTATTATGATGGCTGCTGCAGTTTTCAACTATTGAATGATCAGAACCGGTTCCCGGGTGAAAGCCCAGCCCGTCTCCGTTTGATGCTTCACATCCCCTGACAGTGATATTCTCAGTGGTCTGCCAGCTGAAAGAGTCGCCATTGAACTCGTTGACCTTCACATTCTCAACCAGACAGTTTTTTGATTTATGAATATAAACTCCTCCCCCGCGGCAACCATTTATATAGTCATTGGTTGATTTGTTTCCCTCCACGACAAGATCAGCTATTCTGATATTCTCAACACCGACTGCTTCAATGATTGAGCAACCGTTTGATACAATTCCATTCAGCCCGGCTACATAATCATTAACCGTGTTATTATTAAAATAGATAACATTATCCTTTATATCAGTTATAATGGCTGCTGTTACTTCCCATCCATCTTTATTTTTATCATCATATAATTGAATACCCATTCCTATTTTAAAACCGCTGCTGTCTTTCACAACTGCCTTCAACATTCCCCAGTCAGCATCTATAATAAAATCTGTCCTGAATCCATTACATTTCTTCAGTATCGTTGAATTTCCGGATCCCATCAAAGAGGTGTTACATGAAAGACGCACAGGACCTGTAATATCAAATATACCGGGATTTAGTTTAACCGTACCCCCTCCTCTTGTTCTGATAGCATCCAGTGCAATCTGTATTGATCCTGATGTGTAACCCGGAATATCAGCATCAGATCCGCCAACAGTTATTATCTGTTCTGCATATCTGACGTCAACAAGGCCAATCCCCTGGCTGTTTGTTCTGGTTGTTAAAGAAAGGAATAATACAATTAAACCTGAAAGTGCGATTACTTCTTTTTTCATATTTTATGTTTTTTTAATTATTAATAATAATACTGTTATCAACAGGATATAAGACTTGCTGAAAAAGCCGGTCTTTCATGATACATTAAACCTGTCCAGTTTATAGAATCTGAAGGCATTATCCCGGTATATCTTTTTTAAAGACCGGTCATCAAGTCCTATCCCATCAATTTTCCATTTTCCCTGAATCGGGGTTGGATGGTCGAATTGCCTGTCGCGCGTCTGAAAATACCTCCAGTGTATTTCATAAAATCTGCGATGTTCTTCTATTGTGAAATCTTTACATGGCCCTGCGCCCTGGACATCACAGTCTGACCAGAATTGAAGATCAGTTCCGAACATAATCCGGTCCTGATACTTTTTAAAGAATTCATTGCCCTTTTCCGAAGGGTGTTTTCCCAGTTCACCAATACGTGCTGCCGTATCGATTGACAGATTAGGCAATTCATCCAGCCATCCGCTCACAGCATCCAGGTTTTCGGAGTACCCGGCCACATGCACTGCCACAAACTTTACTTTTGAAAACTTCCGGTAGACATTGTTAACCTGTTCAAATAGTGTTTCGAGAGGCAGGTATTTACTTCTGTCAGCAAACGACCATTCAGGGTGAAGTTTTAATTCTTCCCATCTCTCATTATCTGGATTCCAGAGTTGAAAAAATGCAACAGGATCTCCGGTATGAAATGCGACAGGGATCCCCAGTTTCTCTGCTCTTTCCCATATCGGGAATAACCTGGGGTCATCAATTGCAATCAGGTTACCATCCTTATCCCTGGCGATAAGCCCAAGCTCTTTAAGGTTTTTTAGTCCGATAGCTCCGGCAGTTACCGCCTTTTCAAGCATGTCAGGTGCTTTACTGAAAAAATCACGGTCTGTTTCTGCCAGTGTCCAGTCATATGTATAATGGAGACCCAGCCTGTTTTTATAGGGTTTAATGGCTTCCATCAGCTCATAGAAAGCTTTATCACCGGTATAAAGGTCTTCTCCAATGCCTGAAATGGAGGCTATCAGAATAGCATAGCTTATATTATTTTCATCCATCACCTTCAGGGTTTCTCTTATCCTGCAGGGAACAAGATGGAGATGAGCATCAATGACTTTTCCCCCTGCCAGTTTGATCCCTGTTTCGCCAGTTACGCAACATGATATTCCAGATAGGGGAACTGCTGCTGCTCCCATAGCTGTTTTCACAATAAATTCTCTTCTTTTTATCATTTTTATTTATTAGAACAATTTAAGTAGTATATATCGTGAAGATGAAAATAATTATTGGTATTATCCATATTCTGGTCCGCTGATCAGATACAGAGGTTTCAGTATGCCGGGATAAGGATTCCTGATGAGGTACATTCTTATAAAATAGCGTTGCTTAATAAAACCTAATGACTCCAGCCAGTTCATAAGTTCTCCTTTTTCCTCAGGCACATCAAGGGCCACGGGCTTTTTTATAAGGGATCTTAAGCTCTTTGATAAAAGCGATCTGGCAGATTCAAATGAATCTGCACAAAGAGGCCCGATATAGTTAAACCTGCTGCCATCCCTGCCTAAAACATATCCATCAGGCATATAACTGTTCTTTATAAAAAAAGCCTTTTCAGGATAATCTTCCATAAGTTTACTCAGAAGGTACCTTCTATTAGCTCCGAAGATTTTTCCATCCTGTGTGAATATATCTTCAGCCACCTCACTGGTAATCCTTTCAGGGATATCTTCTGAGGGTTGATATTCGAATGTACTCTGAGATGGATTTGTCATCCTGAAGAGCTTGTATTCATCAATAAATCCGAGGCTCTTATAGAGGGGTTGTCCTGCCGGTGTGGCATCAAGTTTAATTGATTCAATATGTTTCAGCTTTTCGAGGATGTGTGTTAGAAGCATCCTGCCTGCTCCCTGTCCCCTGATGGTTTTATTAACAATGACCATCCCTATCCATGCAATCTTTCCG
>JBGPAO010000070.1:0-11318 GCA_041480755.1 Bacteroidia bacterium | reverse complement strand
CCTAAAAAACTTTCTATTGTTATCGTTAATTATGAAAGCAAGGCTTATTTGAAGAATTGCCTTTCTTCAATCTGGGCTTTGTCAAAAGACAGAGAGGAGTACGAAATAGTAGTAATAAACAATGATTCAACAGAAAGCGGCAATGAATAATCAAAAGGAACGAAACTTTGAACATCTTGTCCAGATGAGGAAGGTGAAAATGTATATTTCCCATTTCATCCAGGTTGTTAACATGGCTATACAAAGAAGCGATCTGCCGCTTTCAATACTTGAATGTTATAAGCTTAATGAATATGGATGCAAGGTACCTCCCATGAACACTGAAGACGAAATCTGTCTGATTGGTCAGAATTTAATTGAAGGGGAGACTTCCAGGATCAGGAATGGTTTTCCTCCGATAACCAATCCAACAATTGCCTTAGTTAAGGTATGGTATGAAAAATTTCTTGATGCTTACCAGGATCAGAAAAATCTTCAATTGATAACCACCAGGGCTCAAAAGGAAATTGCCGATCTGAGAACTCAAGCCGATGAGATAATCCTTGCTATCTGGAATGAAGTTGAGAATTCATTCAAGGATCTGCCAGATGACCTTAAAAGGGATAAGGCCAATGAATATGGTTTAATCTATGTCTTCAGGAAAACGGAAACAACCTCACAGATAGTCATTAAACAACAGGCCCTTGGGATTGGTTAGCCTTTCTTTTTCCCACTAAATAAATAGACCCCATAATCAGGATAAGGAATAGGATGCTGGATATGGTATAGATTATTGATTCCTTATCTGAACCAACTGTATTGAGTTCATCACCAATCAGACCCCGATTGTAAAAGAAATAGAAGGTGACTGCAATTGCGTTATTGACAAAATGGGCCAATACCGGAACCCATATTGATCCGGTCCAGACAAGCATATAACCGAATAAAGCTCCAAGTAAAATCCTTGGGATGAATCCCAGAAACTGGAGATGCATAAAACTGAACAGGATTGCTGCAATAATAATCCCCACATGACGATTCCTGAACCACTCTATAAAAATTCTCTGTAAGACACCGCGAAAAAAAAACTCTTCTCCGATTGCCGGTACAACTGCAATCATAATAAGGTTTATCACAAATCTTGAGACACTTGTGTCAGACAGAAATAAATTCATCAGTTCCTCTGCTTCCGACTCAGTTTCCCTTATCCTTGTTTCAAGTCCGGACAACCTTTCCGGTAATGATAAGTTCATATTGAATTCAGCAAGGAAATTGATTACAGGAACAGAACCTAAAATGACAAGCACAGACAGCAAAAGGGTTAATCCGACGGGTTTCTCTCTGGCCGAAAGATATTCAAGACTGTTGCTGTGAAAAAGAAATCCTGCCAGCAGAGCAGGAATCAGAAATAATCCCATCGAATAGGTTATCTGGAAAAAACTTAGCAGGTTTATCTCGCTGGCAAAATCACCTGAAGTAAACAGGTCAATTATATCGCTTAAAGTTTTTCCATAAATCGGCATTGCAGCCACTATTGACAGGATAAAAATAACCAGGTAACAACTTCCCATCAGAAAGAAAGTCACTGCAAGTTTCCCAAAAGGTTTTAAATCGCTGAACAGTGCATATCTCATTAAGCTGAAATTGATATTTTTGCTTAAAAGTATGAATATTTCCTGCAATGCTTAAAATCGGGAAGATAGAAATCAGGGATTGGCCATTGCTTCTTGCACCAATGGAGGATCTTACCGATCCTTCCTTCAGGTATATTTGCAAGCTGTACGGTGCAGACCTGTTATATACGGAATTCATATCATCCGATGGTCTGATAAGGAATGGCAGGAAGAGCTTGAAAAAACTTGAGATCAGTGATCACGAACGGCCTATTGGGATCCAGCTTTATGGTCATAATATTGAATCTATGACAGAGGCGACAAGGATTGCCGAAAAGGCTGAGCCGGATCTTATTGATATAAACTTCGGCTGCCCCGTTAAAAAAATTTCACGGCGTGGTGCAGGAGCAGGAATGCTTAAAGATGTACCCCTGATGATCAGGATGACTGAAGCAATAGTCAAATCAACCAGTCTGCCTGTCACTGTGAAGACACGCCTGGGATGGGACGAGATGAATAAAAACATAATGGAGGTGGCTCTGAGACTTCAGGATACTGGTATCAGTGCAATAGCTATTCATGGCAGGACAGGGATACAGCTTTATAAAGGAAAAGCGGATTGGACCCTTATCGGGGAGGTCAAAAATAATCCCTTAATAAAAATTCCCGTAATTGGCAACGGGGATGTTGATTCGCCTGAAAAAGCCAGGGAAATGTTTGACAGGTTTGGCGTGGACGGAATTATGATAGCCAGGGCTGCTGTTGGCAAGCCATGGATATTCAGGAATATTAAACATTTTCTATTGACCGGTGAGAAAATCGGGGAACCCGGAATTCGTGAAAGAGTTAATCTTGCAAAACTTCATCTTACCAAATCTGTCGAATATAAAGGCGAACCTCGAGGAATACTGGAAATGCGAAGGCATTTTAGCAATTATTTTAAAGGCCTTCCTGATTTTAAGGAAATCAGGTTGAAATTGGTAACTTCTGTCAGCGTTGAAGAAATTTCTGCAACACTTGATCTGATCCTGGAGAGATATAATGGATTCGAAATGAACTGACATTAAATAGTCAATTATTATTTAATGTTCAGTATTTTTTTTGATTTAGGATAATCCGTCATATAATGCAATCCCCTGCTTTCTTTCCTGTCCTGGGCCATTTTAATAATCAGATAACTTACATTAATCATATTCCTTAATTCACAGAGTTTTTTTGAAAGTGTTGATTTTTTGTAAAGTTCTTCTGTCTCCCTGTAAATAATTTCAAGTCTCTGTAATGCCCTGGTAAGTCTAAGTTCAGATCTGACAATTCCGACATAATTGCTCATGATCTGCTGCATTTCTTTATAGTTCTGAGTTATCAGAACCATTTCTTCAGGATGAGATGTCCCTTCATAATTCCAGTCAGGTATTTCATCCTGGAAATTTGTTTTTTTAACTTCATTGATTGCTTCTCTGGCTGATCTGTCGGCATACACGACAGCTTCAAGCAGAGAATTAGATGCCAGCCTGTTTGCTCCATGAAGTCCCGTGCTTGTGGCTTCTCCTGCCGCAAAAAGCTTATTTATATGAGTCCTGCCATTTTTATCAACTTTGATACCACCACAGATGAAATGGGCTGCAGGCACGACCGGGATCATATCCTTAGTAATATCAATACCAATACTGCGGCACTTTTTATAAATATTTGGAAAATGAGAACGCAGACCTGCAGGATCAAGATGAGTTGCATCCAGATAAACAAAATCATCACCCCTGACTTTCATTTCATTATCAATAGCACGGGCTACGATATCTCTTGGAGCCAGACTGCCCTGCCTATCATATTTGTGCATGAATTCCTTTCCATCAATAGTGCGGAATATAGCTCCATATCCGCGGATCGCTTCAGTGATCAGGAAGGATGGCCGTTCATTGGGATTATAGAGTGACGATGGGTGAAACTGGACAAATTCCATATTCTCAATAATACCTTTAGCCCGATATACCATAGCTATTCCATCGCCGGTAGCTATGAAGGGATTGGTGGTTGTATTATAAAGGTTACCCACACCGCCTGTAGCAATTAGTGTAACTTTTGATAGTATTGTTATAACGTCATTTTTCTTAAGGTCCAGAACATAGGCTCCAAAACACCTGATATTATCATAATATCGTTTTATCAGCTGACCAAGATGATGCTGAGTAATGAGTTCAACTGCAAAATGTTCTTCCAGAATTTCAATATTCTTATGTTTCCTGACCCTTGCACTCAATGCCCTCTGTATTTCCTTTCCTGTCTGGTCGCTATGATGTAAAACCCTGCTCTCTGAATGACCTCCTTCTCTTGCCAGATCCCAATTCCCGTCAGGGTTACGGTCAAATCTTGCTCCCCAGCCTACCAGTTCTTCAATCTGCCTGGGAGCCTGAGTTACAACCATCCGCACTATTTCCTCATTACACAGACCATCGCCTGCTGCAAGCGTATCCTTAATGTGTTTCTCAAAAGTATCAGGCTTGTAAGTCACTGCTGCTATTCCTCCCTGGGCATACCTGGTATTAGTCTCTTCCAGGTTTGTTTTGGTTACAATGCAGACTTTGCCATAATCTGCTACTCTAAGTGCAAAACTCAAGCCAGCCAGACCGGTACCAATTACCAGGAAATCAACTTTCTTTTTCATAACACTTTTCCCGAAAAATAATTGTAAAGATAATGTTAATATAAGATTTAAGTAAATAGCGTATTCCACTGTCCTGTCCCAAATCATGTGTCCCCTTTATTATCAAAGAAATAATTACTTTTGTCCGGTATAAAAATAATATTTCAAATTTATGGCCCAGGATGACCTTTTCAGGAAAATTATTTCACATTGCAAAGAGTATGGTTTTGTTTTTCCATCCAGCGAGATTTACGATGGTCTTGGTGCAGTGTATGATTACGGACAGAACGGTTCTGAACTTAAAAACAATATCAGGAAATACTGGTGGGATTCAATGGTCCTCCTGCATGAAAATATCGTTGGTATAGATTCTGCAATATTTATGCATCCAACCGTTTGGAAAGCCTCCGGACATGAAGATGCTTTTAATGACCCGCTTATTGATAATAAGGACTCCAAGAAGCGTTACAGGGCGGACCAGCTAATTGAAGACTGGCTCGACAAAATTCAATCTAAAATAGATAAGGAAATTGAGAAAGCGGCTATTCGTTTTGGCGATTCTTTCGACAGAGAGAAGTTTTGCAGCACAAATCCAAGAGTTGTTGAATACAGTAAACACTATGATGAAGTGCATACCCGTTTTATCGGTGCACTTGAAAAAGATGACCTTAAAGAGCTCAAACAGATAATTGATGATTGTGAAATCGTTGACCCGGAATCAGGCACCAGAAACTGGACTGATATAAGGCAATTCAACCTCATGTTTGAAACTAAAGTTGGTTCTGTAACAGATGATGCAAGCAAAATTTATCTCAGGCCGGAAACAGCGCAGGGGATATTTGTTAATTACCTGAATGTGCAGAAATCAGGCAGGATGAAAATTCCCTTCGGTATAGCCCAGGTCGGGAAGGCATTTCGAAATGAAATTGTAGCCCGTCAGTTTATCATGAGGATGCGTGAATTTGAACAGATGGAAATGCAATTTTTCGTGAAGCCTGGTGAAGAAATGAAATGGTTCAATTACTGGAAAGAGGAAAGGTTGAAATGGCATTATGGCTTTGGACTCGGAAATGAAAAATATCGTTTTCATGATCATGAAAAGCTGGCTCATTATGCAAATGCCGCAACCGATATTGAGTTTAAGCTCCCGATTGGTTTCAAAGAAATTGAAGGCATTCATTCGAGAACGGATTTTGATCTTACACAACATCAAAAATTCTCTGGTAAAAAGATACAGTATTTCGATAATGAATTGAATGAAAGCTACGTGCCATATGTAATTGAAACATCCATCGGCCTTGACCGTACATTCCTGTCAGTGATCGCAGGATCTTATGCTGAAGAAAAAGTCGAGAAAGAGGGCGAAGAATTAGGAGACAGAGTGGTTCTCAGGCTGGCTGCACCCCTCGCCCCCATTAAGCTGGCTATTTTGCCGCTGGTAAAAAAAGATGGCCTGCCGGAAATAGCCCGTAAAATAATGGATGAGGTCAAGTATAGTTTTAACTGTATGTACGAGGAGAAAGATTCAATCGGGAGACGTTACAGGCGCCAGGATGCCATAGGTACACCATTCTGTATAACAGTTGATCACAAAACTCCTGAGGATGAAACGGTTACAATCAGGTATCGTGATTCAATGGATCAGGACAGGATTCCAGTAAAAAAAGTAACTGAAATTGTTCAGGATAAAATTAATATGAGAAAATTGCTTCAGAATATCAAGTAATTCATTCGAGGTAAATGTGAGAAAAAAAGTCCTGATAATAACTTATTACTGGCCGCCCAGCGGGGGAAGTGCAGTGCTGCGCTGGGTGAAGTTCGTTAAGTATTTAGGACAATTCGATTGTGAACCTATTGTATATACCCCCCTGAATCCACAATATCCTGTTATTGATCAGAGTTTTATCAGAGATATCCCCGAAAACATCAAGGTTCTGAAAAAAAAAATATGGGAACCTTATAAACTTTTTAAATGGTTTACAGGAAGAGGCAAAACTGAAAATCTTCTGACAGGGTTTACATCAGAAACAAAAAAAAACAAGTTCAGGGATAATATTTCCAACTGGATCCGCAGTAATATTTTCATCCCGGATGCCAGGAAATTCTGGATAAAACCGTCTGTTAATTTTCTATCCGAATACCTGTCGGTGAATCCGGTTGATGTCATGATCACTACCGGACCTCCGCACAGCATGCATCTGATAGGTCTCGGATTAAAAAAACAATTAAATATTAAATGGATTGCTGATTTCAGAGATCCATGGACAAGAATTGATTTTTATACGAATTTATTGCTTACAAAATCTGCTGACAGAAAACATCATAAGCTTGAAAAAGAAGTGCTGGAACAGGCTGACCGGTTAATTGTTGTCAGTGAAACTATGAAGCAGGAATTCATTGAATCATCTGCAAAGAGTATTGTTGTTATCCCAAACGGATATGATGAGGATGATATAATTAATGATCCGGTTGATATTGATCCCAAATTCAGCATTGTATATACCGGCATTCTGAACCAGGCAAGAGAGCCAAAAGAATTATGGAAGGTCCTTACAGAACTGATAAATGAAAAAAAAGACTTTGCTGACAATCTGGAATTAGTATTTATCGGGAAAATGGATTACAGTATCATTGAAAATATCTCCAGGTACAAATTAGACAAACATTTCAGGAAAACAGATTTTATGCCGCATGATCAGATCATACAATATCAAAGAAAAGCGCAGCTTCTGTTATTACCTCTCAACAATTCTCCCAATGCTAAAGGCATCGTTACCGGAAAAATATTTGAATACCTCGCAGCCAGGCGACCCATCATTGCAATTGGTCCAACTGATGGTGATGCAGCTGCAATTCTAAATGAAACCAACAGTGGCAGAATATTCGATTTTAATGATTCGGTTAACCTGAAGGCATATATTATTGAATTATATGAAAAATACGGAACAGGAGATCTGAAAGTTAATTCCGTGAAGATTGAGAAATTTTCAAGAAAAAACCTGACATCTGAACTGGTAAAAGTAATAAACAACTTAAACAGGGAGTCATGAGGAAGATATGTATGGTCCTTGACCGGGAATTCCCGCCTGACCTGAGGGTTGAAAATGAAATAGAAACATTATTATCTGCAGGTAATGAAATAGACCTTTTATGTTATACCAGGAGCGGCAGGAGTCTTCAGGAAAAACATAACAATCTTACTATATACCGGAAACCTATCACTAATTTCACTTATAAATCAAGTGTCGGTTCAATAACATTCCCATTTTATTTCAATTTCTGGAGAAAATTCCTTAATGAGATACATTCACTACATCCTTTTGATGCATTACATATACATGACCTTCCGCTTCTGAAAGTCGGGGTTGAAATAAAGGACAAATTTCATATCCCTGTTATTTCTGACCTGCATGAAAACTGGCCGGCTTATCTTCGTATTGCAGAGCATACAAAATCACCCATCGGTCGAATATTATCACCTGAAAAAAAATGGATCAGGTATGAAAAAGAAAATCTTTTACTTGCTGATAAGATTATTGTCGTCGTGGATGAGGCAAAGGACAGGCTTATTAAACTTGGTCTGGAGCCGGACCATATCAGTGTTGTTTCAAATACTCTGAATATTAAAAATTTTAATCTTAATGAAGCAACCGGCAAGAATGATAACGTCATACTCTTTTATGCTGGCGGAATAAATTATCACAGGGGACTGCAAACAGTCCTTTATGCTCTCGAAAAGATTAAAACCAGAAAACCCGGGATAAGGTTATGGATACTCGGAGAGGGCAGCTATAAAAATGAGCTTGTCAGGTTGTCAAAAAGGCTTGGAGTTGAGGAATTAGTTACTTTTATGGGATGGCAGCCCTATAACAAAATGGTTGAAAGTTTGATGATGGCAGATTTCGCAATGATACCACATCTTAAGTCTGATCATACTGATTCAACCATACCTCATAAACTGTTTCAATATATGTATGCCAAAAAACCTGTCATTGCCTCTGATTGCCTGCCAATTAAAAGGATAGTAACTGAAACAAATTCTGGTTATATTTATCCAAATGAGGATTCACAGGCTCTGGCAAATATCCTGGCCGGTCTTGATAAGCAGAAACATAAAGTCAAGGGGGAAAATGGCCATCAATGGGTAATAAATAAATATAACTGGGAATATGATTCTCAGGTTTTATTAAAAGTTTACCAATCATGAAACAAGCATTAATCAAGAAAGGAATTGTAATTGGTGAGGATGTACCAGCACCATTGGTATCTAAAGGCTGCGTGCTGATTAAGGTTGTAAACAGTTGCATCAGTGCCGGAACAGAATTATCCGGAGTTGCTGCAAGCGGGACTCCGCTGATCAGGAGAATTCTGGATCAGCCTCAGAAGATTGCCAAAGTTATTGACCTGGCCCGTTCCGAGGGTATAATGAAAATTTATCGTCAGATCAGAGGTGAGCTGGAGGCTGGAAAGCCGACAGGTTATTCAATAAGCGGGGTTGTAATTGGTATCGGTGAGGGTGTTGAAAAATTCCAGATTGGTGACCATGTAGCTGCTGCCGGTGGAGGTCTGGCAAATCATGCTGAATATGTTGATGTTCCGCTTAATCTGGTAGTTAAAATGCCTGAAGGGCTTGACTTCAAGCAAGCCTCAACGGTCACCCTCGGGGCAATTGCACTTCAGGGAGTCCGGAGAGCTGAAATGAATCTGGGAGAATTCTGTGTTGTAATCGGAACCGGTATAATTGGACTTTTATCCATCCAGCTGCTGCATATTTCAGGCATCAGGGTCATCGCAATTGATCCTGATAAAAACAGGCTTGCTCTTGCAAAAGAAATAGGGGCTGAATTAACACTTGATCCTGCCAGTGAAGATATTATAAAACAAGTTCAGAATTATACAAACGGATATGGGGCGGATGCAGTTATTTTTACTGCTGCAACTTCTTCAAGTGAACCATTATCCCAGGCTTTTCAGATGTGCCGGAGAAAAGGACGTGTAGTCCTGGTTGGTGTTTCAGGAATGACAATCGACAGAAAAGATATTTATCCGAAAGAACTCGATTTTCTTATTTCAACTTCTTATGGTCCAGGCAGATATGACAAACAATATGAAGAAAAGGGCATTGATTATCCTTATTCATACGTTCGCTGGACCGAAAACCGTAATCTTCAGGAATATCTTCGCCTGATTGCCCTGGGAGCCCTGGATATTAATCCTGTTATTGATAAAATCTATCCTATTGACAAAGTTACGGAGGCTTTCAACATATTTAAATCTTCTGAAAAAAGACCTTTAATGGTAATTCTTGACTATGGATTGGCTCCTTTTGAAAATCTTGGATCCTATGCTGAACAGGAAAGAAAAATTGAATTAACACATAAACTGACCCAAAAAGATATCATCAACGTTGCTGTTATTGGTGTTGGAAATTTTGCCACAGCAGTTCACCTGCCAAATCTTGCTACACTAAAAAAGACCTATTCAATTTATGCAATAGTTGATAAAAACGGTAATAAAGCAAAGGCCGTTGCCGGACAATACGGAGCAGCATATGCAACCACCAGCATCGATGATGTCTTAAAGGATGATAAAGTAAACATGGTTCTCATCACAACACCACATGACTCTCATGCTGAATTGTCACTTAAAGCTCTTCAGGCAGGTAAGCATGTCTTTGTTGAAAAACCACTTGCTACAAAATTGACAGATCTTGAACTTATTGAAGCATTTTATAATGAGAATCTCTCCGCCGATAAACCGTTATTAATGGTTGGATTCAATCGCAGGTTCAGTCCATATGCAGCAGAAATTAAAAAGAACACCGACAAAAGAATTAATCCTCTCTTTATACATTACAGGATGAATGCGGGGTATATTCCACTGGATCATTGGGTACATGAAAATGGGGGAAGAATTGTCGGGGAAGCCTGTCATATTATCGACCTTGTCGGCTTCCTGACAGGCAAACCTGTTATATCTATTTGTCCTGAGAATATGAATCCTTCGACTGAAAAATTCAGCAAATCAGATAATAAATCATTCATTCTTAAATATAAAGATGGATCCATTGCAACTATTGAATACTTTGCTACAGGCAGCCGGAAACTTTCGAAAGAATATATGGAAATCCATTTTGATGAAAAATCTATTGTTATGGATGATTATAAAAGACTACAGGGTTTTGGAATAAATATAAAGGAAATTACTACACCGGCCAGTCAAAAAGGCCATCTGGAAGAATGGATAGCCTTTCATGAAGCACTCACCGGCCAGGCAAAGTCGTGGCCTATTCCATTACCTGAATTATTTCAGACAACCAGAGTTTCATTATTAATCAATAAGTGAATATTAAAGACTTATATTCAGGTTATAACAGAATATTAATTGTCGGCCCTTACCCGCCTCCCCTGGGAGGCATTTCCGTATTTATTTACAGGTTGAAAAAAACCCTGGAGAATAATAAATTACATGTTGACGTATTTGATACTTCAAAAAGTTATTGGGTTTTTGGATTAAAATTTTTTGTTTTCTTTTTTAAAATTGTTTTAAATAAGTATCAGGTAATACATGTTAATTCTTTCGATCTGAAAAAAATCATTATTCTTTACTTGCTTAGATATCTAAAACGATTTAAAATATTTTTCACAAATCATAATGCTACATTATTTGATACTAAAAATAAAATCGAGTTATTCTTTTACAAAAAACTAATCCCCAAACTAGACCTTCTGATACTTGTGAATGATCATATCCTTGATATATATAAAAAACACGGGATTATTCTTCCCAATAAGTTAGTAATTAATAATGCTTTTCTTCCTCCTCCCGTTGAGGAAGAGGATATGATCCTTAAGAGTTATCCCGATGACCTGTTTGATTTTCTGGATAATCATTCACCTGTTTTATTATCAAATGCCTTCCAGATAATATTAATTGATAATATTGACCTTTATGGTTTGGATCTATGTGTTGAACTTGTAAAAAAACTTAAAGCCCATTTCCCTAAAATCGGATTTATATTCGCTTTAGCCAATGCAAATAAAAATGAATCATATTTTCACAAAATTAAAACCCAAATAGCAAAT
>JBGPAO010000069.1:0-11320 GCA_041480755.1 Bacteroidia bacterium | reverse complement strand
CAAAGGTTTGGCCCTGCTGGATTTTTTTCTTTAATTAACAAATATAAATAATTAACTGACAATTTATTAAGGCACTTATAATCTAATTTGTTGTTTCACAGCTATTTAAACTTTTTTTAATTTTTATTTTTTTTTAAAAACCTGATAATAACAACTATATAGTTTTTTTAAATAAAGCAAGTCATTTATTACTTTTTTTTTATCTTTTTTTTCACAAACTTGGAGTTTCTTTTGTAAAAAATTCGTACCAACTTTTTAAATAGATTTAAACATGCATGAAGAGGTCTGGAACAGATGCCTGAAGGTAATTAAGGATAATGTGCCATCGATTAGTTTCAGGACATGGTTTGAACCCATTGTACCTGTTAAACTTGAAAATAATATTCTGACAATTCAGGTACCCAGTCCTTTTTTCTATGAATACCTCGAAGAACAGTACATTGATATTCTCCGAAAGGTATTACGAAAAGAGCTTGGATATGAGGCAAAATTGGAATACAGCGTGGTTATGGAAAACAACGGTCAGTCAAATTCCAAACCATACACTGTTAAATTACCTGCAAGAAATCAGAGAGAAATTAGAAACAGACCAATGTCTGTTCCCATTGATGCTGATGGGACAACAATTAAAAATCCCTTCATAATCCCGGGACTTAAAAAACTTAACATCGATCCCCAGCTTAATGCTGAATATTCATTTGCAAATTTCATTGAAGGAGATTGCAATCGTCTGGCCAGATCAGCCAGCTATGCAGTAGCAAACAATCCCGGAGGTACAGCATTCAATCCTCTTCTGATTTACGGTGATTCAGGTCTGGGTAAAACTCACCTGGCCCAGGCAATAGGGATCCAGATAAAGGAAAAATTCCCGGAAAAAACTGTTCTGTATGTAAATGCAACAAAGTTCCAGACCCAGTTTGTTGATTCTATCAGAAACAATAATAAAAATGACTTTCTGCATTTTTATCAGATGATCGATGCTCTGATTATAGACGATGTTCATGAATTTGCGGGTAAAGAAAAGACTCAGGACACCTTCTTTCATATCTTTAATCATTTGCACCAGTCAGGGAAGCAGCTGATACTTACTTCTGATAAGCCTCCTGTTGAATTGCAGGGACTTGAACAAAGACTTTTGTCCAGGTTTAAATGGGGGCTGTCTGCTGACTTACAGACACCTGATTACGAGACAAGGATCGCTATCCTTAAGCACAAGACCTATAAGGATGGCATAGAATTGCCGGAAGAAGTGATTGAATATATTGCAACTCATATTACAGATAATATAAGGGAACTTGAGGGTGCACTGATTTCACTTCTGGCACAGTCAACCCTTAATAAAAAGGAGATTACACTCGATCTCGCCAAGGATATGATCGATAAACTGATCAAGAATACCAAGCGCGAAATATCTATTGACTATATTCAGAAGATTGTCTGTACATATTTCAATATTCCGCTTGATCAGATCCAGTCAAAGACGAGGAAACGTGAAATAGTTCAGGCACGGCAGGTAGCAATGTACTTCTCTAAAAATATGACCAAAGCATCTTTAGCAACCATTGGTTCACAGATCGGTGGAAAGGATCATGCTACTGTCCTTCATGCATGCAAAACAGTAAACAACCTTATGGATACCGATAAAAGATTCCGCCTGCAGGTCGATGAAATTGAAAAAAAGCTCAAAGTATGATTTTTCATATATAAAACAGGTTCTTCAGGGAGCCTGTTTTTTTTTGCAAATTATCACGGGAAAAAATTTGAATGATTGACTCCGGGATATATTCCACAATAAGCAAGCCCTCACAAGGTATATATAAAGAAAAGGGCAGTAAATTTCTTTCTTTTGCCTTTCCTGTTTCCGTGCTTGAACGAACAAATGAAATCCTGGCTAAACTGAGAAAGGAACATCATGCAGCCAGACATCATTGCTATGCATATAAAATAATCGGACCTGTATCAGTTTCAATCAGGGCAAATGATGACGGGGAACCGGCAAACACAGCCGGTAAGCCTATTCTCGGACAGATAAATTCTTTTGGCCTTACGAATATTATGATTGTAGTTGTCAGATATTTTGGCGGAACACTGCTGGGCAAAGCCGGACTCATACAGGCCTACAAAACTTCTGCGGCTGATGCGCTGAATAATTCAAAGATTATTCAGGTTGTGCCAAATGATATTTTTGAAATTACAACCGATTATAAGAACATAAATGATATAATGAGAATAGTGAGCGATGATGAATCTGAAATTATTTCAAGCAACTACGGAGATTACGTAATTATGAAAATTAAAATGCCTGTCTCAAAGTCAGCTGAAATTATCAACAAGTTTAAGCGCTTTGAAGGAATTAAAATTAGAAGAGAGCAGGGAGCTGGGAGCAGGGAGTGAAGAAGTGACTAAAATTTGAAATTTGAAATGACTAAAATTGAAAGAAAGCAGGGAGCATGGAGGGAACAAATGTCTCAAATGTCTCAAATGTCTTAAATGCCTGAAATGTCTCAAATAAAAGATAAAATCTCTAAACTGAAAACAGTAAACCGTAAACTAATAAGCCATGGTAGGAAGAAGTTTAATTTCGATAAACGATTATTCAAAAGGGGATTACCTGCGCATTCTTGAGCTGGCTGCTGAATTTGAAAAGAATCCCAAACAGAATCTTTTACAGGGTTATGTCATAGCCACCCTGTTCTTTGAACCTTCAACCAGGACCAGGTTAAGCTTTGAAAGCGCTATTAACCGTCTGGGTGGAAGAGTTATAGGATTTGCAGAGGCAGGTGTTACAAGTGTTACGAAAGGAGAATCCCTGCGTGATACAATCAGGACAGTAAGCAATTACTGTGATCTGATTATTATGCGGCATCCGCTTGAAGGCAGTGCCAGGTTTGCCAGTGAAGTGTCTGGTGTTCCTGTGGTAAATGCAGGAGACGGGGCTAACCAGCATCCGACTCAGACTCTCCTCGATTTATACTCAATCAATAAAACTCAGGGGAAACTTGATGATCTGAATATTTTCCTTGTCGGAGACCTGAAATACGGGAGGACAGTCCATTCATTAATAATGGCAATGTCGAAATTCAAAACTACCTTCAATTTCATTTCACCCGACGAACTAAAGATACCTGATGAGTATAAGTTATACCTCGATAACCTGGGACTGAAATATTATGAGCATAAGGATTTCACGGAGATAATTTCCCGTGCAGACATAATTTATATGACAAGAGTACAGAAGGAAAGATTCTCTGATCCGATTGATTATGAGAAAGTGAAAAATGCATATGTACTTAAGAATAGAATGCTTGAAAATACAAAGGAAACCATGAGAATATTGCACCCTCTCCCCAGGGTGAATGAAATAAGCGAAGATGTTGATGAGAATTTGAAAGCATACTATTTCACGCAGACTTTGAACGGAGTTTATACGAGGATGGCAATACTTACATCTATTCTTGGAATAAAATAACAAAGCATATGAAAGAAAAAAAGGAACAGCTGGTTGTCAGTGCTATCAAAGATGGTACTGTTATTGACCATATCCCGGCGAGATTGCTATTTAACGTAATTGATATCCTGGGATTACAAAAAATCGAAAACCAGATCACATTCGGGACAAACCTTGAAAGCAAGAAGCTTAATAAAAAGGCAATAATCAAAGTCAGTGAAGTGTTTTTCAGAAAAGATGACCTTGACAGGATTGCTCTTGTTGCTCCGCAGGTAAAAATAAATATTATTAAGGATTATGAAGTTGTTGAGAAAAAGGTTGTGGAAGTACCTGACCAGATTGAAGGTATCGCCAAATGTGTCAATCCGATGTGCATTACCAATAATCAGAATGTCCAGACAAAATTTGATGTGATTTCAAAGGAGCCTGTCACGCTTAAATGCCAATACTGCGAAAAGATCACTGATCATAACAATATTATAATACTCTCCCATTAAATACTCACCACTCAGCACTCAGAATTCAGAACTCTGTTTTATCTGATCTTTTCAGCCAGTTTTACCAGGAGTTCATCTTTCCTGATACCCCTGAATGCCAGGTAAGTCAGAATGACAGCAATTAGCAGGAAGAGAAAGGACAGCCCGGGACTAAAATCAGCCCCGGGGACTCGTTTTATGAAAAATACAAGATGGTAAATAAAAACTGCTAAAAGTCCAGCCAGCAAGACTATATTAATAATACACAACCTTGCCTGGATCACCCTTCTTTTGTAAAGGAATATTGAAATAATATATACGCATAATATAACGCTGATCAATATTACAACAGTTATTGTTGGCAAATTAATTGTTCCTGCGTAATCATCATAGAATCCTGCTGGCCTGAATGTGATAAATTGTTCCCCGCCATATGTCAGATGTGCTATCGGCACCACGAATATCAGAGCAATAAGCACCAGTGAAACAAACAAATAGATCGTCTGAATGCGCTGGATCATAATTTTATATTATTGACCTCCAAGTATAAGTGGTAAACCTTTATCTCCGCTCCCAACAATTATGACTTTTGTGTTTGGTGACTTAGCAATCTCAAGCGTTGCTTCTATCCCACGCAGAGTAATAATATTTGTAGTCAGACTTGCATTTACAACTCTGTTGTAATTTGCAATACCCTGAGCTTCTATAACTTTCCTGTCTGCTTCCAGTCTTTCTCTTTCATTAATAAATGTCATTGCAAGAGCTTCCTGTTCCCTCGTAAGTTTTGTTTCAATGGCTGTTTTAATTTCCGGTGGCAGATTGATTGATCGGATAAGCAGTGCACGCATATCAATAAAATTAGTAAGAAGAATCTGTTTGGATTCCTCAATGATGGTATTTTCAACTTCCATACGTTTTGTTGAATATATCTCTTCAGCAGTATATCTCCCCATGACTTTTCTTACTGCTGACCGAACTTCCGGAACTACCAGCGTATTAACATAATTTATACCGAATGTCTCATGCAGATAACCGATCTTGTCATATATTGGATTAAACCTGACAGTAACATCGACATTAATTGACATTCCGTTTTTAGCAAGAACATCCATTGTCTCCTCACGTTGTTGTTCCTTGACATCATATTTATTCAGAACATTCCAGGGAGCTACTACTACCAGTCCTGTTTGTCGTATGTGTTCTTTATCGAGTAATCCTGAAATTGACCTAAAAACTACGCCGCGCTCGCCCGGCTTTATAACATGAAACATACGGTTTCCGAAGATGATCAGAAAGATTATAGCTAGAATTCCCAGAATAATAATTGTAATTTTCGGTTTTTTCATATCCATTGATTTTAGATTTTTATATGAGGCACTAAATTTACATCATTTTTGTCTCTGATAGTTGTATAATATTGTTTTTTTGGTTAATTAATGCTTAATTTATTGATATGAAGAAGCCTGGGTTTACCGAATTAATACTTAATCCGGAAGGAAGTGTTTTTCATCTTCATCTTAAACCTTCGGATGTTGCCAGAGATATAATACTTGTTGGAGATCCTGAAAGGGTCGGACGGGTATCTTCACTCTTCGATGCAATTGAGGTCAGGAAACAAAACAGGGAATTTCATACCCATACCGGATATATTGGAGATAAACGGATAAGCGTTCTGTCAACAGGGATAGGAACAGATAATATAGATATTGTAATCAATGAACTTGATGCTCTTTTCAATATTGATCTGGAATCTGGTTTTCAAAAGGAGTCAATCACATCCCTGAACTTAATACGTATAGGCACAACCGGAGGATTGCAGAAAGACATTCCTATTAATTCATTTATCCTTTCACGGATGGCCGCAGGATTTGATGGTGTTCTGAATTTTTATGAAGACAGGGATAAGGTTTCAGACCTTGAAGCAGAGAGGGAATTCAAATCCTTTACAGCATGGGAAGAGAAACTTCCTTCGCCATATTTTGTGAGATCATCGGATTTCCTGTATGATAAATTGAACCACAATGTTGTTTCAGGCATTACTGTATCAGCTCCCGGATTTTATGGCCCGCAGGGCAGAACATTGAGATTGAAACCCATACAACCGGACATTAATAGAAGAATAACATTATTCCGCTACAAGGAAATGCGAATAACCAATTATGAGATGGAAAGTTCAGCGTTATTTGGGCTGGCCTCAATGCTAGGCCATCAGGCTGTTACCATTTGTGCAATGATTGCAAACAGGGTCACCGGTGAAATGACGAATAAATATCTGCCTGTAATGGATAAATTAATTAGTTTTACACTTGAACGCGCATTCAGATATTAATCAAAAAGTGATGAATCCAAAAGAATTACAAGCTATGATTAATCTGCTTGACGATCCGAACAAGGATGTCTTCAATACGGTTTTCAATAGTCTGCTTGCAAAAGGACCGGAAATAATTCCTGAACTTGAAAAAGCATGGGAAAACTCATCAGATGAGTTATCTCAGGACAGGCTTGAGGATCTTATTCAGAAAATACATCTGAATGCAATAGAAAAGGATCTTATTAACTGGATAAAATCGGATAATGCTGAAATCCTTCGTGGTGCCTATCTGATTGCCAGGCTGCAGTATCCTGACCTGAGTTTTTCTGATATCAATGAACCAATTGAAAAAATCAAAAATGATGTATGGCTGGAACTAAACGATAATCTGACAGCACTCGAAAAAGTAAAGATTCTGAACCAGATAATTTTTAATGTTTACAAATATTCAAGGAACAGTGTAAATCCGGTTAATCCGCAGAATTCGTTTCTGAACCAGGTTATTGAAACGAAGAAGGGAAACTCCTATTCAATCTGCATAATTTATCTGGCAGTGGCTCAAAAGTTAAAGCTTCCTGTCTATGGTGTTGATTTGCCTAAGAATATGATTCTTGCATATATGGATGTGGCCGGATCAGTTGAAATACCGGATCACCAGGAATTTGATGTTCTTTTCTACATAAATCCATTTAATAAGGGTGCTGTTCTGGGAAAAAGAGAAATTGAATATTTTCTGAAACAGTATCAGATTGAACCTTCAGAATCCTATTTTCATCCGTGCAGTAACAGATTAATTATCAAAAGAATGGTAAGTGCATTAATTGATTCATACAAAAGTCTCGGCTACAAGGACAAGATTCAGCAGATGGAAAGGATTCTGGGAATATTTCATACCTACCTTCGGTAGATCAGATATTATAATAACTGGTATACCAATTCACGAACTTTCTTACACCTTCATTAACCCCGGTTTTGGGTTTATAATTAAACTCCAGGAAAAGATCCTCTGTATCGGCCCATGTTTTGGGAACGTCACCCGGCTGAAGCGGGACTAAATTGATTTTTGCTTTTTTGCCCGTTGCATCCTCGATGGCCTCAATGAAACTTTTTAATCCTACCGGCTGGCCCTTTCCAATATTATATATCCTGTAGGGCGCTCTCGAAAGAGAAGGATCAGGATTGTTTCCATCCCATGAGGGTGTTCCCTGCGGAGGAGAATCAATGATCCTGAATATACCATCAACTATATCATCTATATATGTAAAATCCCGCTCCATTTCTCCATTATTGAAAACATTAATAGGTTTTCCTGACAGGACTAAACTTGTGAAAATAAACAAAGCCATATCCGGCCTTCCCCATGGCCCGTATACAGTAAAAAATCTCAGCCCGGTCACAGGAATATCAAACAGATAGCTATATGCATGTGCCATAAGTTCGTTGGATTTCTTACTTGCAGCGTAAAGACTGATTGGATGATCAGCGTTATTCTTAACAGAGAAAGGCATCTGTTCGTTCAGGCCGTAGACACTTGAACTGCTGGCAAAAACAAGATGCTCGACAGGATAATGCCGGCATGATTCAAGTATATTCAAAAAACCATTAATATTACTTTTCACATATGCGTTGGGATTTGTCAGGCTGTATCTTACGCCAGCCTGGGCTGCAAGATGTATAATGTGAGTAAATTTCTCTGTCTGAAAAAGCCTGTTAACTGTTTCCTGATCTTCCAGATCTGATTTTATAAATCTGTAAGCAGGATTCTTACTGCTTGTCATAATTTTCCCGTATTCACAAACTTCACCGTTGATACCAGCTTCTTTCAGCCTCCCGTACTTCAGCTGGATATCATAATAATCATTTATGTTATCCAATCCCACAATTTCATATCCCTTATCGAGCAGAGTCCTGGCGGTGTGAAAGCCTATGAAACCGGCGGTACCGGTAATTAATATCTTCATAGAGTTCCTGATTTACTTTGCATAGCTGACCGCCCTTGTTTCACGGATTACCGTAATTTTAACCTGACCGGGATAGGTCATTTCATCCTGGATCTTTTTGGCTATATCGTTAGAAAGGTTTTCTGCTTCCTTGTCGGTTACTTTTTCACTTCCGACGATAACACGTAGTTCCCTTCCTGCCTGAATAGCATATGTTTTATTCACACCCGGATATGAAAGTGCGAGTGACTCGAGTTCTTTAAGCCTTTTAATATAGGATTCCACAACTTCTCTTCTGGCTCCGGGCCTTGCCCCTGATATTGCATCGCAGACCTGTACTATTGGGGCTATCAGAGTTGTCATTTCGACTTCATCATGATGGGAGCCAATAGCGTTGCAAACCTCAGGTTTTTCTTTATATTTTTCAGCCAGTTTCATACCCAGCATTGCGTGAGGCATTTCCGGTTCATCATCAGGTACTTTTCCAATATCATGTAAAAGTCCTGCACGTTTTGCGAGTTTTGCATTCAATCCAAGTTCCGAAGCCATAATTGCGCATAGATTTGCAACTTCTCTCGAATGCTGAAGGAGATTTTGTCCATATGACGATCTGTATTTCATTTTCCCCACAAGGCGGACAAGTTCAGGATGAAGACCATGGATTCCCAGATCAATTGTTGTCCGTTTACCGGCTTCTATAATTTCTTCTTCAATCTGTTTTTCTGTCTTTTGAACAACTTCTTCAATTCTGGCGGGATGTATTCTTCCATCAGTAACAAGCTGGTGAAGGGCCAGACGGGCTATCTCTCTTCTTACCGGATCAAATCCGCTTAGAATAATAGCTTCAGGAGTATCATCGACAACAATCTCAACACCTGTAGCTGCCTCAAGTGCACGGATGTTTCGACCTTCCCGACCAATTATCCTGCCCTTTATTTCGTCATTATCAATATTGAATACAGTTACCGAGTTTTCAATAGCAGTTTCAGTGGCAACTCTCTGAATAGTTTCAATAACTACTTTTTTTGCATCTCTTGTAGCGGTCATCTTCGCTTCATCCATAATTTCATTGATAGATGACATCGCCACTGTTTTTGCTTCATCTTTAAGAGAATCAACCAGTTGTTGTTTAGCTTCTTCAGCTGACAGGCCTGAAATTGCTTCAAGCTGTTCCACCTGCTGTTTGTGAAATTTATCAAGATCTTCCTTTCGTTTCTCTATCAGCGCTAATTGTGTATCCAGATTTTCCCGGATCACTTCAAGCTCATTGTTCTTTCTCTGGATTTCCTCAAATTTTGTTGAAAGTAAAGTTTCTCGTTGTTTAATCCTGTTCTCTGCTATCAGTATTTTCTGGTTTTTTTCATTTATGGCTTTCTCGTGGTCTGATTTTAACTGAAGGAATTTCTCTTTTGCCTGCAGTATTTTGTCCCTTTTTATTACCTCAGCCTCTGTCTCAGCCTCCCTGATGATATTCAACCTCTTTCTCTTCAGAAATGTCTGATAACTTAAAATTGCAAGTACAAATCCTGCAACTAATGATACTATACCTATTATTATTTGTGTTATCATGCTTTTAATTTTTTAATCATAAAAAAAAACCCGCATGTCTCCTCAAAATTTATGGAAACCCCAATTAAACATGGGTGGAGATGCCGCAGGATTTCGAACGTCCACTGTCCTTTGCGGGACTCCCGGAGCAAGTCCGGGAGTGAGGCCTGTCCTTAACCACACGAGCTTGTCCCCAATCTAGTTAGTGTTGAGTTTCAAAAATATTTGAAGAAACTATGCGGGTTAAACCGTATGTATTTTAAAGAACGTATATTACCCTTTATTTAGTACCAGGTCAAGTTCCTCATTCAACTCCCTGATCTCGCTTGTTATAGGTCCCAGATCATTTCTATCCTCAGTATCAAGCACTCTGATAACATATTGCAATGCAGCCATCGCTAAAAAATCCTGAGTGTCCTTATCGACGTACTTCTGTTTATATTGCAATACCTTGTCATTAATGAGTTTGGCAGCTTTCCTGATCTTTTCCTCGTCTGTTCGTTCTATTTTCAACGGATAATAACGATCAGCAATGTTAATTCTGATTGAGAGTTTATCATCCATTTAAATAATCTATATTATTTCATCTGTTTAGAAGAGCAATACATCTGTCGATTTCCCGCAACATTCTATTAACTTTCAACTTTGCATCGTGCAAGTCATTGCTTGATGCAACAATTATTTTGGCTAACTTAAGTTTATTATATTTAGTGTTCAGATCTTTTAATTTTATCTCAGCTATCCTGTAACTGTCAATAAGTTCCTGTTTTTCTCTTGCTAATAAACTATTCTTATCTAATTCTTTCTCATAAAGATCAACAATCCTTTTCACCTTGGATTTCAGGACATCAAAACTGTTTTCCTGAGTTTCTATCATATCCGGATACAAATTAATACAAATATACTACTGTTGATGATAATTTAAAAAAAAAATCATTATCATTTTTCAATCAAAAAAATTATGTGTTAGTTTAGAAAAATTACTTTATTAAGAATCATTAACATAGAATAATGAAATATTATAACATTTATATTCTCACCTGTTTAGCTCTGTCTCTGAGTTTAAGGTCAATTTCCCAGCCATCATCCGGAAATAATCTCTTCACTCCCCCACTCGACTTCAATCTGTCAGTTTCAGGTAATTTTGGTGAAATCCGTGCAGACCACTTCCATTCAGGTATAGATATCAGGACTCAGGGTGTGACCGGGAAGAAAGTTTATGCGGCAGCCAGTGGTTTTATATCGCGCATTAAGATTGAATCAGGAGGTTACGGCAGGACACTGTATATAACTCATCCAAATGGACTTATGACTGTTTATGCCCATCTTGACCGCTTTGTTCCGGAAATAGAAAAGTTCGTAAGAGATAAACAATATGAAGAAAAGATCCATGCAATTAATATTTTCCCTTTAAAGAGTGATTTTCCTGTTGCGGCTGGTGAGCATATAGCATATTCAGGCAATACCGGATATTCTTTCGGCCCTCACCTTCACTTTGAAATAAGGAATGCTGCCAATCAGAACATAAGGAATGTCCTGCTATATGATATCGGTATAAAAGATCTGGTTGCTCCAAAAATATTTTCGATATGTTTAT
>JBGPAO010000068.1:0-11348 GCA_041480755.1 Bacteroidia bacterium | reverse complement strand
TGTGAATTCAAAGAAACGAAAAAAAGAGACTGTTTTATAAATTACAGACTATTTTCTTAACAAAAATAAGAGGCCGTCTTTTGGGACGGCCTCTTATAATAATATTTAGCTGTGATGATTATCTGTTCTGTAATAAACTACCACCGCAAAGGTCAATCTGGCGCTGAGGCAGCGGGAAGTTCACATCTTCAGGACCAAGTGATGCACCCAGGTAAGCCTTTGGCCCCCATAGCATTGTTTTTTCAAAGTTCAGGATCCTGGTCAGTTCAGACACAACCTCACCCCATCTTTGCAGATCATAAAACCTGTGTCCTTCCAAACCCAGCTCAAGCTTTCTTTCGAACTTAATGGCTTTCATTGCATCTGCTGTGGTGGCAAACTGAGCAGCCGCGTATAAACCAATTACATAATTAGCAGCGTTTGTAACTCCGTCATCTTCTTTAACCCACATATCCGGATCTGTAGCTCTTGTACGGATCGCATTTACTTCACCCATACCACGGTCATCCTGATTCAGAATTGCTTCACATTCGGCTTTAAGCAGAAGTACATCTGCAAACCGGATCATCCGGTAACCATTGGCAGTCCATCCTTGATGCCAGCCCCCAACTTCTGTAAATATTCCTCCCTGTTCTTTTTTATATACCTGCTTTTTACCGACATAAGGACCGGCATAGGATTGATCCCGTTCCCAATCTGAACCGGTAACTATCCCCCAATCCCAGAAAGGAATCCCTCTTCTGCCTACTGTCCAGTCAAGACGGGGATCAAGCCGGCCTGTATATTCTGTAAAGGGATCAGAAGGAGCTAATCCCTGGTCACTGGTTACCAGTTCACTATTGTAGGTATCCAGGTAAGGTAATCCATTGGCATCTGTGCGGAAAGAGTTAACCAAATCCTGGGTGGGCTGGAAGAATCCGCAGCAACCTGATGGGGACCCGCCACCTTTATACGGAAAGTTCAAACACTCACCATATCCACCATTCATACCTCCGGAACCATCATTTACAGAATATTGTACTGTATAAATGGACTCAACGCCATTTCTGTTCTCAATATTAAAAATTTCACCAAATAATGGATCCAATCCGCAACGCTGACCGGCAGGATTGGTACCGCTGGCTTCCACTTCAGCCAGGAGTGGTAATGCGGCTGCGTAATCACCATACATCTGCATATATGCTTTGGCAAGAAATACCTGCGATACAGTTTTATTAAAACGTCCTACCTGTTTCATATTTGTTGGAAGGGCTGTCCCTGCTGTAAGATCTTCAATAATCTTATCCCTGATATCCTCTGTATTGGTCACAGTTTCCCAGTCTGTAGTTTCATCCAGGTAAGGGACAAAAGTATTCGTACTTCTGTCTGCCCATAATCTCCAAGCCTCAAAATGGTAATAACCACGAAGCACTTTTGCCTGATTGGTCAGGGAGGTTGCCTCATCAGTAGTGATGGTACCGTTTGCTTCAGCTTTCTGAGCTGCTTTTATTGTATTATTGCAGCGTCCAATTCCTTCATAAACAGCTTTCCATTTTGTATTCAGGTATAAATTCTCAGATTGTTCAGAAAATGTCTGGATAGGATTTATATAAGGCTGGTCACCGGCATCTGTACCCTTGTTTGCTTCCATTGCCCTGATGCTGCCATATACCCAGCCAGAAGTTGCTCCAGCCCAGTTTTCAGGGAAGTTATCCTGAGCGGTAACACCGTCCAGTAAGGAGTAAGCACCGATGAGAAGTCCATCGACTCCATCATAGGTTGCCAGTACATTCTCATCCAATGAACCATTTGGAGTGATCTCCAAAAAGCTTTCCTTACAGGAATCTAATAGTATGAGTCCTGTTATGATCGCTATAACTGATAAACATTTAATTATTTTCATATTCTTTAATATGATTTTTTTATTAGTTGAAATTAAAATCCAAGACTCACACCAAGTAGAAATTGCTTCACGGCCGGAAGGTTACCCTGGTCTACACCAAAATACGTATCATCGAAGCTTGCCAGTTCAGGATCCATACCTGAATATTTTGTTATAGTAAATAAGTTTACACCCTGGACATAAACCCTTGCATTGCTGATAAATATTTTACCCAGAACTGATTTGGGTATGGTATAACCGATCTGAAGGGTCTTAAGCCTGAAGAATGATGCGGGTTCCACATAATAACTGGTTGACACAGTATTTGTCGAGAAATTCGATTTATTGGAAGCCTTAGGTACTGTTGCACCTGTGTTGGTTGAGGTCCAGCTCTCATACAAAAGATCCGTGCTTTTCTGTCCCTGGAATGATGGCCAGAAATCAAGCCAATACCTGTTATAGTTGAAGATTTCACTTCCATAGGATCCATAGAAAAATGCATTCAGGTCAAAACCTTTATATCCAAGAATCAGGTTCAGGCCGTAGGTGAAATGAGGATTTGGATTTCCGATTGATTTCCTGTCTACAGTTGTGATTTCCATATCACCATCTGTATCTTCATAACGGAAAAATCCTGGTTCTGCACCATCTTGGGCGGGTACGGTTGATAATAAATAATATTTCCCAATTGCTAGTGAATCTGCATTGAAATCTGATTCCTGGAACAGGCCAACCACATTATATCCAAAGAATTCACCTAATGCCTGGCCCGGGATGTTCCTGTTAAATGCTCCGATCCTGGATCCTCCTGCATCAAAGTATGGAGTTCCTTCGGCGATCTTAACAATCTCGTTATGATATGTGGTAAATTGCCCGGTAACTTCAAAATTAAAATCGGAAAAGTCCTTACGATAGGTTGCCTGAAGGTCGACTCCAGTATTTTTCATTTCACCTACGTTAACATAAGGATATGCAGTAACACCTGCGACTGCCGGCAATTCGGGATCATACAGAAGATCTTTGTTTTGTTTTGAATAAAAGTCAAAATGTAATTCCACGTCGCGCTCAAGCAACACTGCATCGAGTCCGATATTGGTGGTTACATTTGTTTCCCATTTGGCATTCGGATTACCAATCCTGGTAGCACGGTAGCCCTGAATTGCAGAATTCATAGTCCCACCAAGATCGTAATAGGAGGTGCCTGTGCTGCCACCGTATAAGTTGAACTGGTTATCCGGTGAAACAGGTAACTGATTCCCCATCGTTCCGTATCCTCCCCTGATCTTGAGATCTGTAATCCAGCTGACCCCTGACATGAATGATTCGCCGCTGATCCTCCAGCCAGCTGATACGGATGGAAATATACCATACCGTGTATCCGCTCCAAATACAGATGCGCCATCTCTCCGGACCGTCCCACTCAGGTAATATTTGCTCTGGTAATTATAATCCGCCCTTAAGAATTGTGAAACCAGTGTTCTTGGAGTATAGTAAGAAGAACCTGCATCTGTCATTGTTGCTCCATTAGACACAGTCCTGTAAGAAAGCTGGTCAGAGAAGTAATTGGCCCTTCTGGCAGAATTATCACGACCTACACCTGTTTTCACTGCTTCATAACCTGCAACAGCCAGAACGGCATGATCACCAAATTGTTTGTTTAAGGTCAATGTATTTGTCCATGTCCAATCCCCTCCATATCCTGAATATTCACCATAAGAGGATGAACCGGTGTTTTCAGAATTTTCGTATGTTGCTCCGCTCCAGTCAGTACTGTACCAGTTATTGATGGATCCTCCAAAAGATGTTCTGAAATTAAGGCCTTCAATGATCATAACATCAGCAAATACATTACCCAGAATCCTCAGGTCCTGCCATTTATCATATTTATCCCGTATCTGTCCTGCATAAAAACTGGACGCATTACCTAACCTTGAGGCAATACCGGTACCTCCAAAATCACCATTTTCGAAATCATGAGTCAATCCTACAAATGGGCCTGAATTCCAGATTGGTGGAATAATAGATTGCTGGCGATAAACTCCCATCATCAATGCGGAATTTTCACTATCGTTACTCTCTGTTCCATTGTCAGAGCGATGGACAACATTCATATTTTCACCAATCGCAACCCTGTTCCTGATCTTGAATTCAGAATTGAAACGGGCACTGAACCTCTTAAACCAGTTTTGCATTACTATACCATCCTGGTCGAAATATCCAAGGCTGGCATAAAATCTGGAAGTGTTATTCCCTCCTGATAACGAAAGGTCATGGTTCATTATCGGGGAAGGATCAGTAACCACATCCCACCATTTTGTATCAGCTGCCCAGAAAGGCAATGTGGGAGAACCACTGGAAGGACCATATATTGGATGGTTTTCAGAAGTACCATCATTGTCATAAACCAACCATTGGAGATCAGCATACTCCCGACTGTTCAGCACAAAATCAGGTCCCGGGCCAGGAAGCTGGGTACCAACATACATGTTATAGTTTACCTGCATTCCCTGTGATCCTTTCTTGGTGGTAACCACAATAACACCATTGGAAGCTCTTGCTCCGTAGATTGAGGCCGCACCAGCATCCTTAAGTACAGTTAATGACTCAATATCCTCAGGATTGAGAGTATTGATGTCTGTGGTAGGTATGCCGTCAACAACATACAGCGGGTCGTTTTCCTGGAAAGATCCAAATCCCCTGATCCTTACTTTTGCAGCCTGGCCAGGCCTTCCATCCTGGGTTACAGTTACTCCGGCCACACGACCCTGTATTTGCTGTGTCACATTACCCTGGGGCATCGCAATAATATCATCAGAAGTGACAACTCCGACGGATCCAGTCAGGTCCATCTTTCTTTGATTTGTATAAGCAGTAACCACAATTTCGTAAGCCAAGTCAGAAACCAGTACAACATCGATCACAGACTGATTGCCGACTGGCATAGCTTGAGTTCTCAGACCGACAAATGAAAATATAAGGACTGCATCCGGTCCGGGAACTTCAATACTATACTCACCATCAGCATTAGAAATCGTTCCCTGCGTCGTTCCCTGGATTACAATCCCAACTCCCGGAAGTGGTCCCGCATCTTGAGAAGTTACGGTTCCTGTAACCGATCTAACCTGCGCGGAAGCTAGGCTAATAGCAAAACAAAAGAGGAAAAGCGACAATAAGCCACTTTTCCACAATGTAGATTTTAACATAATAAGTGGTTTAATGGTTTGGTTATTAATTGATACCAAAGTAGAATAATAAATTAGTTATTTCAAATATAAAATAAATATTTTATAAATTCAATAAATTTGATTTATTTTGTTTAATCAGATAATGAAATTTTATTTATTTGAAAAAAACTAAATAGTCCGGGAGATATTTCAAACAGAACAACTCCTGATAATCAACTTATTGATAAATGCCAATGAAACAAGCTATTATAGTATCAATTGCAGTATTAATAGCAGTTAATTCTTACGCTCAGAACAGAGTAATCTATGGAGAACTGACCGTATTTAATACATACCCTGTAAAAGGTGTCGAAGTTACTGCAAAAAAGGCTAAAACAGCCGTGATGTCTGATTCACTCGGACAATTCTCGATTGTCTGCTTAAGGAATGACATTATCAGGATAAAGCCTAAAACCTTTAAACCTGTTATCAGAAAGGTTGGACCGGAAACCGATACATTATTTATTAATCTGCTTTTTATTGATTCTAAAGCAAACAGGCAGCTTTGTGTCGGATATGGTTATTTGAATCAGGATGATCTTCTGTATGGGATCAATCACATGGAGCAAGAGAATAACGATTTTTGCAATTACGCAAATATATTCGATCTGATTAAGGGCCGGTTTTCGGGAGTGACGGTGGCAGGCGGGAACATTTATATAAGGGGAAGCGGTTCTTTTATTGGACCGACCCAGGCCCTTTATATAGTCAATGGAGTGGCTGTCAGCAGCATTGAATGGATCCAGCCCTGCCAGATCAAATCAATTGATCTTCTTAAAGATAGCAATGCCGCTATTTATGGGGCAAGGGGAGGCAACGGAGTAGTGATTATAGAAACCAGGAGATAATCACTCACGGATTCTTTTCCATAAAAACTTTTAAAAAGACAGAACCAAACTAATAGAAGAGGTTGTTATGAAAGTCAGGTTATCCTTTTTTTATATTTATCTATCCCTGACCAATAGTATTTTTAAACTGTAAATTATATTGAAGCTAATAATCTTAAGAAAAATATTCAATCTGCTTCAACCACAATACCTTTTCCTTCAATAATTACCATGTAGCGGTCAACAGGAAGGTTTTTATAGATTTCTTTATTACCATCTGACCAGAAAATTTCAATCTGATCCACATGATTATTCGATCCAAGGCCAATATGTAGACGAGGATCACTATTGGAAAGATAACCCGTTGACCTTTGGTTTATTAGTACCTGTTTTGCTGCTCCTGATGTAACAATGACCCTGGCACTTACGGCTGACGCAGGTCCATTATTTCCCACCAGCTTTAATCCAAGCCAGTGATTATTGTTTTCACAATCATTCCTCAACAGAGTGGCTGTAGCCTGAAGGTCAACATGGGATATAATTATATCCATATCTCCGTCATTATCATAATCCCAGACTGCCGCTCCACGTCCCGACCTCCTGGTGGAAAAGTAACTGCTTAGTTCAGGTCCAACATTCCGGAAATGTCCTTTTCCATCATTTTCTAATAAAAGAGGAGGCTGCAGTATAAGTTCTTCAGCGATTCCATTGGCAAAAAATATATCCAGGTCACCATCATTATCATAATCAAAAAGTGCGGCAGCCCAGGAGCCTTTCCCTGTAAATGCAGCAGCAACGCCACTTTGTTCGGTAATATCCTCGAATATCCCGTTGCCCGTATTGCGGTATAAAGCACCATAACTCAGATCCGTTACCAGGAGGTCTATCAACCCGTCACCGTCAATATCGCCTATGGAACCATGCATTGAGCCGGTTCCCTCCCCATGACTGTTCGCCGCAACCCCGGAAGGTATAGCGACATCCACAAATTGAAGATCATCGTTTCTGAAAAGGAAATTCAACTGATGATCATTGGCCTGAAAGATATCCAGGTCCCCGTCAATGTCATAATCATAAACTGTCAGTCCCATGCATTTTGAATCCGGGAAAAATAAACCATGTTCTTTTGTTACATCAGCAAATCGGCCATCAGCCTGTTGAAAATAAAGCATCGACGCCTGTCCTCTGTATTCAGAAGGATGTGGCATTATACCAGGTGTTGACGATGATACATATTCAGGGTTAAAAGCAAGGAAGTTTCCTACCATTGCGTCTATTCTGCCATCCCTGTTATAATCTGCGAAAGCCACTCCGATGCTCCATTTTGTAAATCCATTTAACTTTTCCGGTCCTCTAAGTCCCAGTGATTCAGTAATATCACTAAAGGTGCCGTCACCATTATTCCGGTAGAAAACATTGGGGCCATAGTTCAGCACATATAGATCTTCATCACCATCATTATCATAATCAATGGCACCTGCAGCCATTCCCCAGTAAAGACAATCCACACCGGCTTCCTTTGAAACTTCTGTAAAGGTTCCGTCACCATTGTTCCTGTAAAGCTTATTCGCAGTATTCTCAAACACTTTTCCGTCTGGATCTGAGATTCCTTTAAGCCATGTTCCATTCAGCATATAAAGGTCAGGGAATTTATCATTGTTATAATCAAATATGGTTATTCCTGATCCGCTGCTTTCCAGAATATTTGCATAGGTATAATCACCAAAGGTGTACCTGAAATCAATTCCGGCCTGGCTTGTAACATCAGTAAAAAAGGGTTTACTTATCTGGCCGGATGATTCCGGTGACAGGCAGAAAAGAAGAATTCCGGGTAAAAATAAAGCATCTTTTAAGGTTTCGGTCATTGAAGCTCCCTGTTTTTATCCAGAACAATCCAATTATTCAACAAATCTTTTCCAAATATACAGATCAATCCGAAATTCAATATAGGTCCTTAGACCGGTCCCGCAGGTTACTCCTTTCAACGAATCTGGCAGCTGTATCAATAACCAAAGACCTGGTTCCAATACCCCTATCAATCTCTTCAAAAAGTGCATAAACGATCTGTTCATAAGAAGCAGAGATTTCTTTACGCTCCAGCAAAATACCCACATACCTTACAGCACGGTCGATCAATTTATTATTGCTGGGAGTTACATAAGTCATTAAATTACTTTCATATCTTCCAAGCTTTCCCATAACCAGGGTTGAAATAATATTTAACAACATTTTTAAGAGCAGATGCTGATTTAATAATGATAAGCCATCAATGCTCAAAAATCTCACCTCTTCCTGAAACTCAAATTTGAATTGCCCTGTTTCTCTCCGGATATCAATAATATCAAAATTTGACGGACTGATTTTTTGTTTCCTTTTCTCGAGTCCCTTTCTGCTAAAATCGAACCCGTACAGATAACTCTTTGCAGTGACAGGAAATTCTTTCCAGTCCAGTGGTCTGGGATCGCGTGAAAGCAGCATTCTCCATGCAGATTTTGAGTCTGGGGTATTTGGCAGGCACAAATAAACGAGGGAAGGTTTTGATTCAGCATTTAAAAAATTTTCAAAGGGATGGAGGGTAAATGTCGGTGATCTTTCCGTGGTATCCGTTAATATTGATATACCCAAATCATCATAAGTTGTATATACTGTATAGTTGCCGGCATTATATATTGAGTATTCCTTCTCAACATAGGGTATCAGAAAATTATAGTCGATCCCCCTGATATGATTGATAAACTGGTCAATATCCGACTCAAAATTATACTCACTAAAAGCATTCAGGAGTGCCAAGCCAACTGCATACATTAATACTGTACTGGCCTGCATACGTGTACTACCTGAGAGAGCCATTGGCCCAACCTGGAGATTTATCCTGTTTATGGAAGGATTTCGGAGGATACGTGTAGTTCTTTCGGTTAACCCTTCCAGTATTTTATCCGGGTTACAATAAAGAAAATAGGGATGCTTGGATGACAAAACAGCTGCATTTTCTGTAGCACCAATAACATAAGGTGTTTCCCCTCCTTCCGTGCATCCAATAAGGAGGTCTCCATCTGAGAAACCCAGATCTTTGAGCTGTCTCGCTGCATACCCAGGATAGTCCTCAAAATTTTCTATAGATTTGATTAGAGCTGTATCACCGCCTGCCATAAAAGAGATCACCGCATTTTCATACCTAGTACCCCTTTTTTCCTCTCTCCATAATACCTCAAGTACAATGGAAAGCCTGCCAGTTGATCCGCATCCAGCTAAAAACACTTTATGACCTCCCATGAATGTGTTTTCAATATCTTTTTTCATCCCTGTAATTTCCTGCTTCCGGTCTTTAACAATTTTAAGGGCATTAATATCAATATCTTTCAGGATAGTAATTGCCGCAGGGAGATCAATCTTTGCAAGAGAGGATAATTCTTTTGTTTTAGGGTGAGGTTTTTCAGTATCAATATCACCCAGTCTAAACTGGGTAGAAATTTTCAGGAAGGATTCAGCTTTTTCTCCAAAGTTCACGTTACTGAATCAATTTTTGAAAGGTTGTACTTATTAAAAATCAGAAAAATCCAGACCTTAATGTTTGAGAAGCTGGAACTGGATTCGGAACTGATACCAGACATTGACGGGGTTACCTGCCTGTCTGCCAGGTTTCCAGGATGGAAGTGTACTTACTACCCGGATGGCTTCAGCATCAAGGGACGGATGCACTCCCCTGGTAATTGAAATTTGTTCCACCTTCCCCTTGTAAGTAACACAGAATCTTACGTATACGTTGCCTTCAATTTCGTTTTCCAGAGCTATTTGAGGATATTGGATATTATCATAAACATATTTAAAAAGAGCTTCAGTACCTCCTGGAAATTCAGGCATTTCTTCAACGATAACGAAAACTTCGGCGGGTGGTTTATATTCTTCAACCTCTTCTTCCACAACTTCAACAACCTCCACAACTTCCTCATCCTGAACTGATTCAATACTTTCATCCATTGTCATGAGCTGTACTTCTTCTTCAGGTTTAATAGAGTCGACAACTTCAGGAGCAACATATTTAATCTGTTGTTGCGTTTCGGCAGGAGGTGGAGGCGGAGGAGCTTCAATCTGGAGGTCTTCCGGCTGGTCTAGATTTTCCATGACAGCCACTACTTCACGCTCTTTCTGCCTGGCTGATCTCTGCTGTGCAGAAGCTCTGAAGTAAGGTGTAATTATAACCGCCGTCAGGACGACAATGCCAATAATAAACCCTATTAAAAGAGTACGGTGATATTTCTTGCGAATACTATATGCTCCGTATTCCTTATTCCGGTTTTTAAATACTATATCATCAAATCCCGGTGCTCTTGTTACTTCTGCGGCCATAATATTAGTCTATCGTTAATTTGAAGCAGGAGCAGTAGAAGAAGTAGTAGATGTAACACCAAGTGCATTCTTTATCATTTCTTCTTCAATCCAGTTTATATCAACAAATGTATAACGGGCAACATCACATATTGACATTTCATCGATAATATCGACGAAATTAGCATATTTTGCTTCTTTATAAGCCTTAATAAGAACAATAGGTCCTGTATCATCATCTCTTTTCAGTGTCCTGATAGCGCTTTGTAGAGAATCACGTGGAATGTCAATTTTCCCGGCGATTACATCATCATTAAACAGCGAAACTTTCCTGAACAGAGACCTGTTTCTTTCAAGCAGCACCTTACGGATACCTTCGGGGCTGAAATCGGTTTCCTGAAGCGGCGGAAGATTCTTGGGATCATCAGCGATGCCAGGATACCAGAAAACTTTATTTTCCGGTCCAAGGATAATATTCAGAGTCCGGCTTTTGGCTATTTTCGGAGGTTCCACATTTTCATTCTTCTTGATCTTCTCCGGCAAAACGATCTCCATGATCTTCGGCTTGGTAAAAGCCGTGGTAAGCATAAAAAAGGTTATGAGAATACACATAAGATCAACCATAGGTGTCATATCCACATGAGCGGGCACCTTTTTAAATTTCTTTTTCCCACCTTTTTTTGGGGCGGCTTCTTGAATTTCTGCCATAGTTATTCAGGTTTTTCTGCTTCAGTAATTTCAACTGCCCTAAGACTGGTAATCAGATTGAATCTGTTTACATTTTTATCCTGGAGAATATCCAGGACTTTCCTGACAACCGGGAATTGAGTTTCCGCATCGCCTTTAATACAGGCATCAACGGCCGGATTAATTGCTCTTGTACATAAAATCCATGTAGCAAGCTGGTTATCAGTAGAATCAATGGGTATCCCGGTTTCAAATTTCGACCTTTCCTGCAAGGTCTTTGCTTTCAGATATTCTTGCATGCTCTGGATTGGAACTCCGAATGAGGTATTAAGCTTTTCAAATTTCCTTAATTCCTTTGGAGTAAACTCAATTCCATAACGTCTGCCCATTTCTGAAAGGATTTTCGGCCGGAATTTATATATA
>JBGPAO010000067.1:0-11452 GCA_041480755.1 Bacteroidia bacterium | reverse complement strand
TTACCAGTATAGTATGCCTGTCTTTTTCCATTTGTCTGATTCATGCTAAATGACGTATAAAGGTACTTCATTCTTTTTATTTTTAAAAAAAAACAGCACGCGGATTATTATATACAGGATCACAGTACATTTACCATCTGCCGAAAATATGTATTTTTGTGAACCTTATATACAGATAAATTCCATCAGAAATATATAATGAAAGAATTATCAAGAAAACGAATTAAAGAAATTCTGGATCAGAAAGAAACAGGCAGGGAGTTTCTCGTGAAAGGATGGGTCCGGACTAAAAGAGGCAACAAGCAAATTGCTTTCATAACCTTAAATGACGGCACAACAATCAATAATTTGCAAATTGTCGCTGATGTTCCAAAATTTGATGAAACCACTATAAATCAGGTTACAACAGGAGCCTGTATTGCTGCAAGAGGCATTTTGCATGAATCCCCCGGGAAAGGCCAGTATGTTGAACTTCATGCTGAAGAAATAAAGATTTATGGACCGGCTGATCCGGAAACATATCTATTGCAGAAAAAAGGCCATTCAATGGAATTTCTCAGGGAAATAGCCCATTTAAGACCAAGAACAAATACATTTGGAGCCATTTTAAGATTGCGGCATCATCTGTCATTTGCAATCCATAAATATTTTGATGAAAAGGGATTTTTTTACATACATACTCCTATTATAACCGGATCTGATGCCGAAGGTGCAGGGGAAATGTTCAGGGTTACAACTCTTGATCCTGCCTCTCCACCAATGACGCAGGATGGCAAGGTAAATTTCACTGAAGATTTCTTTGGAAAAGAAACAAATCTAACCGTTTCAGGTCAACTTGAAGCAGAACTTGGAGCGCTTGCTTTATCCGGAGTCTATACTTTTGGGCCAACCTTCAGGGCAGAGAATTCCAATACACCACGTCACCTTGCTGAATTCTGGATGATCGAACCTGAAATGGCGTTCTATGATATTAACGATAATATGGATCTGGCTGAAGAATTTCTGAAATACCTGATCAGGTATATTCTTGATAACTGCAAATCAGATATCGAATTTCTTCAGAATCGATATGATAATGAACTTTTTGAGCGACTGAATTTCATTCTTAACCATGATTTTGTACGTACGGTATATACTGAAGCGATTGAAATCTTATTGAAGGCAGATCAGAAATTTGAGTTTCCGGTTGAATGGGGCCGCGATCTGCAATCTGAACACGAAAGATACCTGGTGGAGAAATATTTTAAGAAACCGGTAATTCTTACTGATTATCCAAAAGATATCAAGGCATTCTATATGAAGCAAAATGATGACGGGAAGACGGTCCGCGCCATGGATGTCCTTTTCCCGCGGATCGGGGAAATTATTGGAGGATCACAGAGAGAGGAAGATTATGGCCGGTTGCTGCAGAGAATTAAAGAACTTAATCTGCCTGAAAAAGATCTGTGGTGGTACCTGGAAACGCGGAAATTTGGCTCCGCGCCTCACAGCGGATTCGGACTTGGTTTTGAACGGCTTATGCTTTTCATATCAGGAATGGCCAATATACGTGATGTGATTCCGTTTCCAAGAACCCCTAATAATGCCGATTTTTAAATGTTTCAGTGATTTTTTGTAACTTTTGGGTGGAATAGACAGAGTTTTCTTTGATAGTCATGCTTAAACAGAAATTACAACAGAAATTACTTCAAAAACTTTCTCCTCAGCAGATCCAGATGATAAAGCTGCTCGAAATTCCTACTATTCAGCTTGAGCAGAGAATTAAAAAAGAACTTGAAGAGAATCCTCTTCTGGAGGAAGGCACAGAGGAAGAAACTGCATCAAAGGAAACTGAACAGGCGGAAGAAGAAAATAATGAACAGGATCAGGATTCTGAAGAATTCTCACTCGAAGATTACCTGAATGAAGAAGATATTCCTGTTTACCGGCTTAATCCTAAAAATTACACAAAAGATGAAAAACGGGAAGAGATTCCCTTTTCAGTGGGCTCATCATTTCATGAGTACCTTGAAAGTCAGCTTGGGCTAAGAGAACTTTCTGAAAAAGAATATCTTCTCGCACTTTATCTTATTGGCAATATTGATGAAGACGGGTATTTAAGAAGAAAACTTGAAGCAATTGTTGATGATCTTGCCTTTACTCAGAATATACAAACAACTGAAGAAGAACTTCATACGATACTTAAGATTATTCAGGATTTTGATCCTATAGGAGTGGGTGCCAGGGATCTCCAGGAATGCCTTCTTTTACAAATTGAAGTTAAGGACAAAAATATTCCGGAAATAAGTCTGGCAAGAAAGATCCTTAAGTATTATTTCCAGGAATTCACAAAAAAGCATTATGAAAAGATCATTGCAAGGTTAAATATAAATGAAAAGGAACTTAAGGTAGCAATTGATGAAATACTAAAGTTAAATCCAAAACCCGGAAGTTCCTATAACGATCCCCAGAATAAAAATATACAGCAAATAGTTCCCGATTTCATCCTTGAAAACAACGATAACGAACTACAGCTAAGCCTGAACGCCAGGAATGTTCCTGAACTCAGGATCAGTCAGACATATAGTGATCTGATCCAAACATATACTGTCAGTAAAGACAAACAATCCAGGGAACAAAAGGATGCAATCACTTTCGTTAAGCAAAAACTGGATTCTGCAAAATGGTTCATTGAAGCTATCAGGCAAAGGCAGAATACCTTGATGCTTACCATGGAAGCTATAATTAATTACCAGAAAGAATATTTCAAAGAGGGGGATGAAAAGAAACTGAAACCAATGATCCTGAAAGATATAGCTGACATTACCAGGCTGGATATCTCAACTATATCCAGGGTAGCCAATAGCAAGTATATACAAACCCATTTTGGAATTTTCGCGCTGAAGTATTTCTTTTCTGAAGGATTACAGACGGATGCAGGCGAAGAGGTTTCAACACGTGAGATTAAAAAAATCCTCGAAGAGTGTATTGAGAAGGAAGAAAAGAGAAAACCTCTTACCGATGAAAAACTTGCTGAAATTCTTAAGGAGAAAGGTTACCATATTGCAAGGAGAACTGTTGCTAAATACCGGGAACAACTCAACATACCGGTTGCCCGCTTAAGAAAGGAATTGTAATCCGTATGAACAAAGCAGCAAGAATCATTTCCGTCTTATTCCACCCTTTAATCATGCCATCGCTGGGTTTTTTATTGCTTTTCAATTCAGGCACCTACCTGGCTTATCTGCCCTTCGATTATAAAAAAATGATATTGCTGGTAGTAGTTCTCTGCACTTTTGTAATACCACTCAGTACAATGCCATTTTTCCTTTATCAGAAAATGATATTTGATATTAATTTGTCTCAGACACGTGAACGGTTTGCCCCGCTTGTAATTACTTTTATCCTGTTTATTTTATGTTATTTCCTCCTCAAAAAAGTCCCGATTCCTCCTGATTATCTTACATTCTGCCTCGGTTGTGCTGCATCTGTGTTTGTTGTGTTACTTGTCAGTTCAAAATGGAAGATCAGTTTACATATGATTGGAATCGGAGGTCTTGCAGGATTGATATCCTACCTGATTATTAAGATGCAGGTTGATCTTGGATTCTATCTGATCCTTACAATACTCGCCGCAGGATTAACAGGAACAGCCCGTCTGCTATTAAATGCTCATAAACCTTCTGAAATATACGCCGGATTTCTGGCCGGTCTTATAATAATCCCCTCAGTAATGTTTTTTTTTAACTGATTTTGTTCCTGAGATTAAACTGGTCACGGTCTCATCAAGGAGATTGTTTTTTGCCCATGTAAAATCCGGTGATCTGGAATCATCAAGAGTCCGGATTGCATCTTTAAGGCTGAAATCCTTTTGATTTGAAAACCGGAATAATCCTTTTTCCTGCAGATATACCGCAAGATATTCCTGTTCAGTCTGGCCGGGTGTGGGAACAAGAAATGCTGTTTTCCCAATTGTAACGAGATCCATAATTGTAGAGTACCCCGACCTGCAGATAATATATTTTGCAGATTTGAGAATTGAATACAATTCGTCGCCCGAGATAAATGATACCCTCCTGCACGAAGTACTGAGTTCTTCACAAAGTTTTTTTTCTGTCTGTCCGCCGATTATTATAGATCTTCTTTTTTGTTTCAGCAACTGCCCGGTAACTTTTTTTTCGAAAACTGATCGCTGAGGTTCGGGCCCGGATAATAACAGAACCACCTCAAAATACTCCCCGGGTGTGATTTGGGTTTTAAAATCAGCAAATCTTGATAAGAATCCAATATATATGGAATATGAAGCGATCTTTACGTTATGTGATAAAATTCCACTGAGATTTGGATCGTTCCGGAAATCAGGTATCCAGTGATAAGAGAACTTTTTCAGAGCCAAACGATTAATATTAGTGATAATATGCTCAAATGGTTTAAAAAGCAGGGGCATCCGGATCCTTACCTGATGCGTAATTATAACAGAAGGTATCTTACGGTTCCAGAGGCCATAACGTGAATCTGAGATAACAAGATCTATATGGTAATGATCAATATTTTTTTTCAGGAATTTATATTCATCTATAATTCCTTTCAAAAATGCGGGTATCTGAAGCAGGATCATGAACCATGCAGGAAATTTCCTTGAATAAAAGAATCTATGAGATGGAATCTTTATAGCTTCTAATCCGGGGAATTCAGATCTGAGGAATTTCAATGAAGGACCATCACCTCCGATGATTACCTCATTTTCTCTCTCAAGAAGTTTCTTTACAATAATTACATCACGGCTGGCATGGCCAATACCCCAATCAAGGGGACAAACCAAAATGCGTTTCTTTTTCAACCTGATATCTGTGTCTTGATTCCGATTCCCTCAATCCTTGCGGCGATGGATTTAAGTTCATCATATGAGACTCGTTCCAGTCCCCTGGTTGGTGTTCCCCGGGCTATAGTATATACCATAACTTCCGAGGGACGGATATTTTTATACAGTTTAATTAGTTCAGTAACCTCTTTGTCAGTAGTATTATCAATCTTTTTTCCGTTAAATTCCCCTCTGATAAAAAGGGTTTGCACAGTCAGTTTTCCATTGAAGCTTTTGAGATTGCTAATAATGTCGCTTAACTTCCACCTGGCAGGAGGCTGGTTCATTATCCTGAAGGTATCTTCGATACCGCTGTCAAGCTTGAGTACATTCTGATCAACCTTCAGGAGAGCCCTTTTTACATTTTCCCTGTGAGCAAGGGAACCGTTGGAAAGGACGACAATCCGGCTTTCAGGAGATATGAGATCCCGGATTCGGATACTGTCGTCAACAATTCCCTCAAAATCAGGATGAAGTGTTGGTTCACCATTCCCGGCATAGGTAATTGCATCCGGAATATCTCCATATTTTCTTAGTTCATTTAAACGATCCTGAAGAGCTTTTCTGACAAGATCCCGTGATGGAAATTCTGAATCCTGCAGCTTCCTCCCGGAGGTCCATCCGCATTCGCAATAAATACAATTGTAAGTACATATTTTAAGTTCGGGAGGAAGAAGATTTATTCCCAGGGAGGATCCGAGTCTCCGGCTGGAAACCGGCCCAAAGATTATATCACTGAAAAGAAATGTGTTCATAATTAAAAACAGAACCACAAAAATAATAAATTCGAAATTGCTCCAGAGCCATCGGGTAAGCATAAATCAAATGTGCGAAATATAAAGGCCGGATCTTCCGGAGCTAAATGACTGGTTTGATTTCGCTTGTGTCTCTGAGTTTGAATTCATCGAAATTAAAATTGGTGATCAGGTTAATACCCGGTTTTTTGCCCGGGATTAAACTTCCTGAATGATGGTCCATCCCCAGTGCACGGGCTGGATTAAGAGTAAAGCATCTGATAAGATCTTCAAAGGTCAGCCATGGAAATTTGTATTGGAGAACCAACATATCAGAAATAACAGGAACTTTTAGATCGAAAGTCAATAAATGCCTGCTGAAAAGAATGTTTCCTGAGAACCTGGTCAGGTAATCTTTTTCTATAATCTGATTATCAGTTATATATGAACTGTACATAGGAAAAAGCAAAAAGGTCTTATCATTCAGACCTTCCGGCAATCCAGATAAATTATCTGAAATTATTATAACCGTATTTCTGAAATCAAGCAAAGCCTGTTTTTTTTCCTTTCCTGTTATCCTTGAAAGAATCGCTGAAAAACCATCCAGGATTGAAGATGGATTGTCTCCGGCACATCCAAGTATAAGAGGATTTTCATGCGCAGTTGAAAAATCTGCAATTTGAGATATTATTTCTTCTGAACAGCAGTCAAACGGAATAACAGATGAAGAAAGCCCAAAGTCATTCCAGCCAGTCATAATATCCTCAATTGCTTTATTAAATAATTCATATACCGCTGGTTGTTTTTCAGGGGATATCTCAATGAAAGAATGATAATTTATTGATCCCTCTGATTTATTCCTGAAAAAATGAAACCTGTTTGTTATGCAGCCAATTCCACTGATTCCTGTTTCGTGAAGTTTTATATCAAGCTCATGATACCTGGCATCTGTTCCGGATGTAAGTACGCAAGTTCCAAGCTCCCGGCTGATAAATCTCTTCAGACTGGCAAAATCCCGGATTTCGACCCGGAATATAAATGGTTCAATCCGGCAGCAAGGTAAAATCAGTCCAGGAACCAGTACACCATTATAATACTCAAGCCTGGATGTTTCATTAAAATTCCCATGAGTGTCAGTCAAAGACAGGATTTTCCCCTGATCATTAAATTCTATAATACCATTTTTTAAAGGGGGACCGGATACAGGGAAAATATAATCAGCAGAAACTCTTCTCATTATGAATAGTAAACTTGTTCCGGGATATCAGATATCTAATTGTTACCTTTAATGGAATCCTGTACCTGGTTAAGGCGCATGATAACTTCATCGTAAATTCGGATCAGGATTTCCGGATTTTTAGTATAATATGCCATGGTACTGTCAAAGGCGGCTTTTTCTATACCATATTTATTGAAAATCACCGAATTAAGGTCAACCGAATCATATACTCTGGAAATTTTATAAAATTCGGGGCTTCCCTGTAAAGCATTTGCGAGATGAATATCAACCAGAACATTTACGAGTTCCTCTTTGTCAAGAAGGTACTTTTTTTTAAACTCCCGGTTGGAATTACAGCCCAGAATAAGCAGAAGAGAAATACCAGAGACCAGCAGCCTGAATATTTGCATGTTAAATCAGTTATTTTTTAATATCATTAAAACGGTAACCGATCATGATTTCATGCGTGCCGGAGTTATATTTTCTCAGATCTGTAGTGGTAAAATCATAGGAATACCCTATATGAATGCGGTTATCATAAGTGTATCCTATAAGCAAGGACAATGCATCCTGGGTCCTGTAGGACAGTCCAAGCCATATCATATCCTTATAAATAACACGGGTGTTAAAATCAAACTGGATCAGAACAGGTGCAGTTCCTTTTAATATCACTGAAGGTTCTATTTTAAAATCATCATTGATCTCAAACATGTAACCGCCTGTCAGATAGAAGTGAGTTTTGAGCTTGCTTAAACCTGTACGCTGTTCAAATAATTTCAGTTTGGTATTGATAAGCTGGGTGGTCGAAAAGCCGACCCAGTAATTTTTGGAATATAAATACAGTCCGAAATTAGCGTCAGGAACAAAGCTGGAATAAACCGCATTCTGAAGAGCATCGTCTGATGGATCTTTGAGCGTAATCTGCGTTCCGTCCACCTTATATTGCATCAGCCCAATAGATACCCCCATAGATAGTCTCAGATCATCTTTAATCCCAATGTTATAAGCATAGGCTCCCGTAATTCCTGCCTTGCTGGTAGGGCCTGTCATATCATAATAAATAAAACCGCCATATCCCATCGGAAGGGTTGCATGAGGACCAAAATAGCTGAGTGAATTAGTCATCGGTGGATCCGTAAGCCCTACCCACTGGAATCTGTGATTCGACCTTATCTGGAAAAATGGATCCACTCCGGCAACAGCATGATTATACACGAATTTATTAAACATGTACTGAGTATATATGGGCGACTGCTGGCCTTCTGACGTAAAGGGCAACAATAACATTACCAGCGATAATATGATAAATATTCTTTTCATTTTATCTGACAATGGTAACATGTCCGGTAATTGGTTTGGAGCCATCGTTAAGGTTAATAACATACCAGTATGTCCCTATTGAAACATCCCTGCCTTTATAAGTGCCATCCCATCTTTGTTCATCGGAATATCCTTTTGAACTGAAAACTTGCCCACCCCACCTGTTATAAACATCCACAGTAATGTTTGGATAATAAATTACATTATCAATCTCCCAGATATCATTTATTCCATCATCATTGGGCGTAAAGCCACTGTAAATGATCAGGTTGCCGGCAGTTGTGATAATTATTGAGTCTGTTTCAAGACAGCCGGAAGAAGTTGTCCCGGTAACATAATAAACCTGGTCTTCGGACACCAGCAGCAAGGGTGACTGACTTGAAGGATAGTCAAGCCCTTTCTGGGGCATCCATGAATATTCATCGAACGGACCACCTGCTGCATTCAATGTAATAGTCTGTCCGACAGCAATGGTCGTGTCAATTCCGGCATCAATACCAAGTACAGGATGAACACCCAGTGTTATGGTATCCCTGTCATAGCACCCGCCCGGCTCGGTAACCGTCATTATATATTCAATTTCTTCAGTGACTGTTGCTACCGGATTGGGAATTGCAGGATTGCTCAGCTGAATTTCAGGCTGCCAGAAATAATTAACCCCGCCGGATCCTTCAAGAATCACCTGTTTACCTGTACAAACAACCGTATCATTACCTGCATCTGCGATAATTGTAGTATTTGCCAAGACAATAAAACCATTCTGGTAAATGCAGTTATTTGCATCGGTTATTGTAATGGCATATAAGCCTGCCTCAAGATCTGCAAGATCCTCTGTAACAGAATCATTGGACCACTGGTAGACATATCCCGGTGTGCCGCCTGAAACACTTAAATCAATAGAGCCGTCGGATGTATTCTTATTGCACGTTGAAGGAATAATATCGGCTGTAACAAGTATGGTATCAGGCTGGATAATTTCAACAGTATCCTTAAATATTCTTCTGTCTTCATCCCTTACAAAAATGATATATTGTCCTGCCGGCAGATTTTCATATGTGCCCTCAGTCTGGAATGTCGAACTGTCATCAATTGAAAATTCCACAACACCGGTACCATTAACAGACACCAGGTTGACAGACCCGGTCATATCGCCATTACATAAAATACTATTGTAACTGACGTCAATCTCAAGCGGAGGAATAGCTTCAAGAGTAACGGTTTTTTCATACAAACACCCGTTTTCATCTCTTACAGCAATCCGGTGATCTCCCGGCCAGAGTCCAAGGAACGCTGTATCCGGCTGGTACGGTCCGGAAGAACCATTTATAGAATATTCCAGGTCGCCGGTCCCCCCTGATGCCGAAATATGTATCGAACCGGGTTCGCCATTGAAAGAATTAACAATAGTAATGGTTGCAATAATTTCATCTGGTTGAACTATTGTCAGGATATTGCTTTTTACTGAACACCCGATAGTGTCAATTACCGAAACCTGGTAGTCTCCCCCGGGTAAATTCAGAAATGTGCCGGAATCCTGCCAATTGAAACCGTCAATCGAATACTGAAGAATTCCGGATCCTCCGGAGGCACTGACATCGACAATGCCTGTGCTGTCGCCATAACAGGTGCCAACATCAGTGACACTTTCGGAGTTAATTATTATTTCGGGGGGCTGGGATAATACCATAGTATCTCCGGGTTTCAGACATCCTGCGGCGTCTTTAATAAAGGTATAATAGACAGAAGGTGACAGACCTGGATGAGTTGCAAGGGAATCATAAGTTAGCCCATTATCGATTGAATATTGATATGGAGTGAATCCTCCGGATGCAAATATGCTGATCTGTCCGTCACCCATACCCCAGCAGCTGATATTGATTGATTCCGTCGAATCAATAACTAAGGGTAAAGGTTCAACAACAACGAGCGGGGGTGTCATATATGATGCACATCCGTGAGCGTCATCGACGGTGACTGTATAAGTTCCTGGAGAAAGCCAGGTAAATATACCGGTGGAATTAGATACAGATCCGGGATTCAAAGTAAAGTTATATGGCAACGTACCACCTGAGCCGGCGACAGCAATCGAACCATCGGTGTCTCCATAACATGTAACCGGGACTACAGATATTGATGACGTCCCGATTGAGTCAGGCTGATTTAAGTAGACAGTTGTATCGGTTTCACAACTGTTGTCATCCCGGATAGTGATTGTGTGGTTTCCACCTGGCAGGTTAATGAAAGAACCGCTACTTCCGAAAGGTCCGCCATCCAGTGAAAACTCAAGATTGCCGGTACCGCCTGATGCCGCCAGATCAATTACTCCTGTATTATCTCCGTAACAATCAGTAATGTGTTCAAGGTAAACGGTATCTATAACTATTTCAGGAGGACTGTTAATGAAAACAGATGTGTCTTTATTACATCCGTTTTTATCAGTTATTTCAAGAGAATGTAAACCAACGGATACATTGTTAAATACCCCGGTCAGGTTAGGATTAGCCCCATCGATGGTATAGGTGAGAGGTGCCACTCCGCCATTTGCTTCAATTGCAATCTGTCCTTCGGGATTGTAAAAACAACTGGTAATATCAACCTGAAAATATGAACTGATCTTAATTTCTGCGGGTTGATCAACAGTAAGATCACTACCCTTTTTCAAACAACCATTCTGGTCCCTGACGAAAACATAGTACATACCAGCGGGCAAATCGTTAAAAAGATTATTTGGTGACCAGGTATAAGCACTGTCAATGGAATACTCCAAAGGTGGATTCCCTCCAAGAGCAGTTATGGAAATCACAGCACTACTATCACCATAGCAAAGATTAAGTGCATCCTTTGATTCATGAATTATCCTCACTTCTGGGGGCTGAAATATTGAAATTGTATCTGAGATAATACAATCATTATCGTCCCTCACATAAATTGTATACCTGACCGGATTCAGATTTATGAAAACACTGTCCGGGAAATATGCAATTCCATTCCTTGAATATTCGTATGGACGAGTACCACCTAAGGCTGTAACTGTAATTGTACCATTATTATTATTGTAACATGTGATATCTGTTTTTGCAAGAGAAATTTGCAATTCTACGGGTTCAGTGATAGCGGTTAAAGGGGAATAGTCTCGTGAACACCCATAGGCATCTGTGATGAGTAGATCATAATCTCCTGCACGAAGACCGTTGATGTCCTGATTTAAGGATGTATATCCGCCCGGGCCTGACCAGGAATAATTATATGTTCCTGTTCCACCTGATGCGGTTATATCAATCCGGCCATTATTATCACCGAAACAATCAAGGGAAAGAATGGATGTGGGATCAATTGTAA
>JBGPAO010000066.1:0-11762 GCA_041480755.1 Bacteroidia bacterium | reverse complement strand
TTTCCCGGGATTGTCGCTAAAGGTAATAACCGAAGCGGGAGATACCATCATTAAGATTGATGACATATATGCAGATTCTATAAATGGTATAAAAACTTCACCCCTGTCGTTAACAACAAAGTTTACTGTTGAAAAACCTGTTCGCTCAAATCATAAATATACCCTTCTGATAAAAATGTGGGATAAACTAGGTGACGGTACTTTAATAAACAAAGTACCATACAGTGTCATACCAGATGAGAGAATCAGAATAGAAAACAACACTGTTTCTTATGATGAGATATACCTGTTTTCTGCTGACCGGGATAAAGCAATTACAGATGGAGTTATTGATTTTGATGAGACAATATACCTGGTGTTTGAAGGTTTGTCGGGCTTTTATGAAGAATACGGAAAAGTTTTTCCCGGAGCAGCAGTTCGGGCTTTTGATAATGCAAATATTTCATTAATGTACTTTGAAGATTTGTTTCAGTCATTTACTAAAACCGGGATTAATTCTGATGATTTCAAAGAACGGATTTATGTGAAGATGACATTTACCGAAGGGACGGTTAACAATCCTATTCATTGTGAAGCAATAATATTCGATAAAAGAAGGAAAGCAGCCTATATCAAAGTTGCGGCAGAACTTAATGTTAATATCATTACGCCTGCTGCTAAGGAATATGGAGGGATATAAGAAATGGCTAAATGGCCATATGGTTAAATTGCTAAACTGTTAAATTGCTGAATACAGGTTACAAGTCACAGGATGAATAAAAATAGCACCAATTAATACATAAATAATGAAAACAATTTCAAAATCACTGGTCTTATTAACTGTCCTTGTCTTAATATGCCTGGCAGGATGTGACCGTCTGTCATTAATTAAATCTGATAAATATTATGTATCATCCTCAGGCGATGATAATAATCCAGGAACGATTGATAAACCATGGTTGTCAATTGAAAAGGTTAACGGTACTGACCTGAATCCGGGAGATACCGTTTTTTTCGAGGGCGGCCAGGTATTTTCCGGAACGATAAAGCTCGACTCCCTGGATGCAGGAGATGAAAATATGAACCTTATCATTACTTCCTACGGGGTTGGAAGATCAATAATCGATGGGGGGAAAACCTCAGCACTTATTGCAGAGCGAAGCCACTTTCTGAGTATAAGAGAGCTTGAATTCCGGGGAGATGGCAGAAAAGAAGGAAATACCGCTGACGGAGTGTTGATCATGATGAGTAATTCTGTTCATGTTGACCAGATTGAGGTATATGGATTTCAACATTCAGGATTGCACATTTATGATGGAGATAATGCACAGATTAAGTACGTGTATGCTCATGATAATGGATTTGCCGGCATTCATGTGACAGGTAGTACAATGAATGACCCGGTAAATTATGATAATCATAATCTGTACATAGGGTACTGCGTGGCAGAAAACAATCCTGGAGATCCGACTGTACTTAAAAACCACAGTGGCAATGGTATTCTTGCATCTTCAGTAGATGAAGGAGTAATTGAATACTGCGAATCATTTAATAACGGGTGGGATATGCCCTGGACCGGCAATGGCCCTGTCGGTATCTGGATATGGGATTGTAATAATTTTATTATACAGCATTGCATTTCGCATGATAACAGAACGAATCCTGTAGCAGCCGATGGCGGTGGATTTGATTTTGACGGGGGAGTGTCAAATTCCATCATGCAATATAACCTGTCGTATAATAATGAAGGATCAGCGATAGGACTTTTCGAATTTGGAGCTGCTAAAGCCTGGGAGAATAATATAATAAGGTATAACATCAGCCAGAATGACGGCATCATTAACGGAGGCTCTATAGGCATATGGAAAGGCGATGCAGGGGGCACAATGCGAAATTGTGAAATTTATAATAACACATTCTATAACAGCAAGGATAGAGGACCGGCAATCTGGCTATGGGATAACTATCCGGGATTCAATTTCAGGAATAACATATTTATTTACAGTGGGATTTTCAGAGATGGACCGAAGCAATTTACAGATGAGGTATTCCAGGGAAATGTATACTGGAACCTGAAGGGAGGCTTTAACATTGAAGGATATAATAGTCTTGAAGCATGGTCAAAAGCTACCGGAAAAGAGATCGTAGGGGGTAAGGTTAAAGGACTGTTCACAGATCCTATGCTGGTTGATCCTGCAACCACTATCAGCTTAACTGATCCGACGAAGATAACAGTTGAGAACCTTGCAGGATATATGTTAAACCCCGGATCTCCACTGGTTGATTATGGATTGGACCTGGAGGAAATGTTTGGGATTGAAATGGGAGAACGGGACTTTTTCGGTACAAAAACTCCTCAGGGGAAAGGATTTGAGGTTGGTGCAGTAGAGTTTAATGTAACGCCCTGATCTTCTCGGTAAGGTTGTAAGAAGTTTTGCGGGTTTATGCATTACTTTAGAGCAGCCGGAATAATTTTAATAGTTAAATAAATTGGTTAATTGAAAAAAAAAATCTAATTTTCGGATATTAGTAAAACGTATAAAGTACATTTAATAATTCTTCGCAAACGAATCCAAGGCGCAATGTGATGAAAAATCGGCTGAATTTTATTGATTGATTAGTTTGAATTAAATCCCATTGGAGAAGGCATAATGAAAAATACTCGGCGCAATAGATTCTGGTTTTCGGCATTATTCATGTCCTTAATTCTAAGCAGTTGCGAAAAGAAGTTTGATGAGTACTATAAGGTCCCGGAGGATCTGATCGGGACTATCCTGGAGGTGCTTGAAGAGGATGGGAATTATACACAATTTATAAAAGCAGTTGAACTTGCTGATTATGCGGATGTCCTTGGCGCAACAGGCAATTTCACCGTATTCGCCCCTGATGACAATGCCTTTGCCGCATTCCTTGATGAATATGGATATAATTCACTTGAGGATATCCCTGAAGATGAACTTGAGGGGATTGTTTACTACCATATTATTTTCTGGGCATATTCGAAGTTCATGCTCCTTTACGGGCTGGGTATCCAGGATGTTGATATCGAATACAGCACCCTGAATTTCAAACAGCCTACAAAGTATCAACCTTTGAGGACAACTGAGGTTGACACTGTTGGCCGGGTATTTCATGTTTATCATTTTCCCAAATTTATTCCGGTTTATTCAGATGAGTTATTTGCGGAACTTGATTTAAGTGCAACTGTCAACTATTCATTATTATACCCGGGTTCCACATGGTGCGGTTTCAATGTTGACCGGGCTCAGGTAGTTGAATATGATGTACCAGCACAGAATGGATGGATACATAAAATTGATAAAGTGCTTGTTCCTCCTCCCAACCATGATGATTTACTGGAAGAAATGGATGAATATAGCATTTTCAATGACCTGGTTAACAAAAATACTTCTTACGAATTCAGCTGGACTTATACTTATGACCAGGAAAATAATGGTGATCCGAATGAAGATGGTGTGCTGGATTCAATATTCCTTGAAGTGAACGATATATTCCCTTCCGGAAGTTCACCGGACGGTGAGAATGTTTTAAATAACGGGCGTCAGAACATTCTCACTGTTTTTGCACCTACCAACGAGGCCTTCCAGAATTTCTTCGTCAATCATACCAGAGGGTATCCTTCATTATATGGTATAGGCAAGTTCTGGATGAACTGGTACCTGAAACATTATATCGGCCTTAATTTCTGGCCATCAGAATTCAGCACTCTTACTGAAGACTGGCAATGGGACCTTGCAACTAATCTTGTTGACTGCAATATTTCGGAAGGTGATATAGACTACATCAGGATGGCGAGTAATGGTCCCTTTTGCGGTATCAATAAATATTTTCTTCCCAGAATATATGAATCTGTGGCCGGACCTATTTTTGGAGATTCCGAATATGAATGGTTCTGCGAGGCAATGGTATTCTATATGGCTGATAAAATGCTGAATGAAGAAAACCTTGAGTTCACGCTTTTTGTACCATCAAATACAGCAGTGAATTCAGCCGGATATATTTTCAGGAACGGATTGGGCGGCTGGGGACTATATTCCAAATTTAATCCGATATCTCCCATTGCGAGGGATGAGGCAACAGATATTATTAAAACTCATATTGTATTCGGGCAATTGTCTGAAGATGATTTTGAGGCTGGCACTTTCATTGAGACTTCCCAGCGCTCTTATATTGGAGTCAAGGAAAACGGGATCTATGCAGGAGGAGATCTGACACTTTCAAAGGTAGGAAGCCCTGAATTAGTAAGCGGCAAAGGTGTAATATACAAGATTGACAGAATGCTGGTATCACCGAACAGAACAATCTTTGATATTATCTCAAATCCGAATGTTTTTCCCCAGTACCAGAAGTTTTTCCAGTTGTGTTACCTTGCTGATCTTATGTTACTGGATGAATTCCAATTTCCGCTGAGCCTGAATAACATAGCAGTCGGAACCTATTATACCTGTTTTATCCCTACTAATGAAGCCCTTGATCAGGCCATTGCTGACGGTTTAGTTCCGCAGGATCCTGATTCATTACAGCAATTTTTACGGTATCACTTTGTAGAGGGTGTAGTTTTCCCGGATGGGGAAAAATCAGGGCAATTTAATACCACCAGGATTGATGAGGCGAGCGGGTACCTTTTTAATACAATAGAAATAATCAATCAGAAAGATGATCTTAAAATAAAAGATAACCTGGCCAATATCAGAAGCGTCATCTCGCCAAATCAACTGGCACAGGATGGAGTTATCCATCAGATAGATTCTGTTTTACTCTTCAGGTAACTGTCATATAATGAGGAAGTTTGTCTACATTATTGTTCTATTCGCGATTCTGGGGGAACTTCCCGGGCTCTGCCAGGAACAGGTCATCCTCAAGGGGAAGGTAACTGACAGGAAAACCGGTGAGGCACTGATTGGAGTGACAGTTATTGAAGTTAATCAAATCAACAGGACTTTGAATGGGACTGTCACGGATATAAACGGGAACTTCGCGCTGAAGCTGACAAGTCCGCAGACAACAGTCAAGATCTCTTATATCGGTTATAAGACATATGAGTTCCCGATTTCAGGGCAGTCATTCCTGGAGGTAAGGATGGAGGAAGAAACGCAGCTTCTGGAAGAAGTTTCGGTTGTTGCTGAGGGCAAAAAAGTAGGGGGATTTATTCCTATATCTGAAAGAGACCTTACAAGTGCTGTCTCTACGATTGAAATGAAGGAACTGGAAGAAATAAAGGTGTCGAGCATAGGGGAAATGCTTCAGGGCCGTGCAAGCAATGTTGATATAGTAATGGCCTCCGGTGATCCGGGAGCAGGTATGTCGGTAAGAATCAGGGGAACAGCTTCCATAAGCGGATCAAATCAGCCATTAATTGTGGTCGACGGTGTGCCATTCGAAATAGAGCTGGATAATGACTTTGATTTTTCTGCTGTAACACAGGAACAATTCAGCGGACTGCTTAACATTGCACCGGAAGATATCCTTACGATCCAGGTACTCAAGGATGCATCAGCCACTGCAGTATGGGGATCCAGGGGTGCTAACGGAGTCTTGCTTATCGAAACTAAAAGAGGAACCAAAGGAAAAACCTCGTTCGATTACCTGTACAAGCTGAGCGTCCAGGAACAGCCGAAATCAGTCCCTCTACTTAACGGTGATGCATATTCAATGATGATGCTTGAAGCTATTCTGAATTCGGGATCTACTGAAATACCGAAAGAACTTGCCTATAACAAGGATTGGTCAGAATATTATAATTATTCTCAGAATACTGACTGGCTGAAGGAGATAACCCAGAGGGGGATATCACATGATCATACTCTATCGATTATGGGAGGAGGCGAGAGTGCTTTATACCGTTTTTCAGTGGGGTATCTCGACCAGGAGGGAACGACAAAAGGAACAGATTATCAAAGGTTTACATCACGTGTTAATCTCGATTATAATGTTTCCCGGAAACTTATGTTCTCGGGAGATATCTCGTATATATATTCAAATAACGATCTCAGCTATAAAGAGAATAACGATTCAAGGAGCATCCGGGCGCTGGCTTATGTAAAAGCCCCCAATATGAGTATTTATGATTATGACTCGAAAGGTAATTTGTCAGGTCCCTATTTTTCGCCGGGGGATAACTTCCAGGGTTGGGGATCGCAATGGTATAACCCTGTAGCAATGGCAAATGAAGCTACCTGGAACAGGAAAGAACACAGGCTCCGGACAAAGCTGCAGGTTAAATTTGATATCCTGGATAATCTTGTTTTTCAGAGTTTTGTGGCCTACGACATAGATAATCAGATTGAAAATAAGTTTTTGCCTGAAAATGTTACAGGACTTCACTGGACATCACATTACGTAAACCTTGCCTCAGGTATGGATTATCAGAGTTCAGTGCTTGAAAGTCAGTCCCAGTTGCTGTACACATATATGAAAGGTACAAAGCATAAGGTTACATCAATGATAGCCTTTACCCTGTCTGATAAAAAGAACGGCTGGTATTATGGCAGTACATCGAATCTTCCTTCTTCTTACCTGGTAAATTATGCTGAAGCTGCCCCGATTTACTGGATCGGTGATGGTTACAGCCAGAACCGCATGGCGGCTCTTCTCGGATTTGTTCATTATAGTCTGCTTGACAGGTATCTTATTCAGTTCAATATTCGCAGGGAAGGTTCCTCAAGGTTCGGATATAAATCAAGATGGGGAACGTTCCCGTCAATTTCAGTTGCTTACCGTATATCCTCTGAACCCTTCATGAAAAAGCTGTCATTTATCAATGATCTGAAAATAAGGTACAGTTATGGTGTAAATGGAAATCAGCCAAGCAGCAGTTATGGTTATTTTAATCTCTACAGTACCGGCGAGGAATATATGGACATGCCTGTGGTTGTGCCTGTAAATTTACAGCTTGATCATTTCAGATGGGAAAAAAATTCGCAGATCAATTATGGATTTGATCTGTTTGCATTTAAAAATTACATTGAGCTTCATTTCGATGTTTATAGCCAGAAAAGCAAGGATCTAATATGGGAAAACCTTAGCCTGCCGGCTACATCAGGATTCCCGAATATTACAAGGAACTGGGGATCAATGGATAATAAAGGCTGGGAGCTTATGTTCGTTACTGATGTTATTAAGAAGGAAAAGCTTAACCTTAACATTAATTTCAATATTGCTCATAATGTAAACAAAATCACTGCAATCCCTGAAAATTTCGATTTTGAATATGGTTCTGAAGCCAATAATGGGCAGTATGCCAGGAGAGCCCAGGAAGGCCATCCAATAGGTACTTTTTATGGGTTCAGGTACATGGGTGTCTATCCGAGAGATGCAGATGCAGTTGCACATGATGCAGAGGGAGATATTATATATGATATGTCCGGTAAACCATTATATATGAGGTATGGAAATGCAGACGGATACCGCTTCAGGGGAGGAGATGCAATTTATGAAGATATCAATCATGATGGTCTGATTAATAAACTGGATATTGTCAGACTTGGAGACTCAAATCCAAATTTCATTGGGGGTTTTGGATCAAAATTGGCGTGGAATAACCTGGTTGTAACACTGTTTTTTCATTACAGGCTGGGACAGGATATTGTAAACATGACGAAAATGTATAATGAAAATATGTATTACAGGAATAACCAGAGTGTTTCCGTTCTGAATCGCTGGAGACGCCAGGGTGACATAACAAATATTCCCAGGGCACTCTATAATCAGGGTTATAACTGGCTTGGTTCCGATAGGTTTGTCGAAGATGGATCGTTCGTCAGGTTTAAGAGCGCAAGCATAAGTTATAGTTTTAAAGATATTGCGACTAAAATAAGGATTAATGACCTGAAATTGAATTTCATGGTATACAACCTGTATACGTGGACCGGATATACCGGTGCTGATCCGGAAGTCCCAATGCTGAGCAATGATCCGTTTTTCATTGGTGAAGATAATGCGGATACTCCGCCACCAATAAGCTATATTCTCAGTGTGAATATTAAGTTCTAAAAATGAATTATTTATGAAGAAGTGGGTAAAAATAGTTTTAGTCTTCATCATGGTAGCTGCTATGTCGGGATGTTCTGAATGGTTACAGCTTGAACCTGAGAGTGAGCTGACAAGGGAAGAGTTCTGGCGGACAGGTGATGATGTTGAGGCAGTCGTGGCAGGAACATATAAAGAGATGACAGAGCTTGTTAAGAATCTTTTCAAGTGGGGCGAACTCAGGGGAGATCTTTTTATACCAGGCTCAAATATCAGTCCTGACGACAGGAGGATTATGGACGATTTTATTTACCCGGAAAATGAACTGAACCGCTGGAATGGATTGTACAGGACAATTAATTTTGCTAATACCGTTCTGAAATTTGCTCCTGTTGTTGTTGAAAGGGACCAGTCATTTGGTGAAAATGAAAGTAAAACCCTTGAGGCCGAAGCTCTTTTCCTCCGAAGCCTTTGTTATTTTTACCTTGTCAGGATTTTCCGTAATGTTCCGCTTGTCCTGGAAGCCTCGGAAAATGACGCACAGGATTACTATCCTGCCGTAAGCTCTGAACAGGAGATATTTCTTCAGATAATTGATGATCTGCAAATTGCTGTCCAGGATCTTCCAACCTCATACTCCAAGACAGAATACACCAAGGGCAGGGCAACCAAATCAGCTGCATATGCCCTTATGGCTGATGTATATCTCTACTTTGAGAAATACCAGGCCTGTATTAATGCATGTGATCAGGTAATAAATAGTGGATTATATGGATTGATTGACGGAGAGGACTGGTTTATGAATTTCTTCCCCGGGAACTCAAATGAAAGCGTATTTGAACTGCAGTTTGACAAGGACCTGAACCAGACGAACGATCTGTACCAGATGTGCGCACCTGCCTTTGCCGGCACTTATCCGGATGGTAATGATGAATACAGGGTGTCTCCATTCTTTGTGAAGGATTTTGAGAAATATTTGTCTGACAGGAGAGGCGGTAACAGGACATACTTTGTCTATTCCGGAGGAGGATGGTATGTCTATGAAACGACCTATGTTTTATGGAAATATGTCGGAACAGAGGGTGTTCCAAGCACTGCTACGGGGGCTACAGCTACCGGATACAGGATTGGAGCTAAAGAAAGCGATGCACACTGGATAATCTACCGATATCCCGATATCCTGCTTATGAAAGCGGAAGCTTTAGTTCAGCAGGGAGATTTCGAGGGAGCCACAGAACTTATTAACCAGGTCAGGATCAGGGCTGTTATTGAACCAATTTCAGGGATATCCGGTAAAAATGATCTCGAAGATATAATCCTTGAGGAGAGAGCCAAGGAGTTCTGTGGTGAAGGAAAGCGCTGGTTTGATCTTGTCAGGATCGGCAGAAGGAATAACTATGAGAGAATGAATCGTATCATTGAAATTCTGTCAGAAAATAAAACATACGAAGAATCTGAAATAATCAGAAGCAAGTATTCAAATCCTGACAGCTGGTACCTGCCAATTCATCAGGATGAAATAGACCAGAACAATAAACTTGTCCAGAATCCTTATTATATCAACCAGTAAATGAAATGAAGAGACGGGCTTATATAGTGATTTTTCTTATGTTGATTTCATTAATGCCTGTGCTGATTATTTTCAGTTGCCGGGATAATATATCTGACGAGGTATTTTTTGAAGAAGATGAACTTCTGATCACTGACTATCTCGGGCAACATACTGATAAGTATTCTACGCTTATTAAGGTGCTTGAAATAACCGACCTGAAAAACACCCTCAATGCTTACGGGCACTATACATTCTTTGCTCCGGATAACAATGCCTTCAGTGAATTTTGTGCACTTTCAGGTAAAAGTTCAGTTGAGGATTTTGACAAAGACTACCTGGTAACACTGATCAGGTACCATCTGATTGATATTGAAATTGAAAGCTCCTATTTCAGGGATGGAGTTATCCCTGATACAACCTATTCCGGGGATTACCTGGTTATTTCTTTTTCCGAGGGTGGGCTTGAGACTATTCAAGTAAATGATGCGATGATTACAGAACGTGATATACTGGTTGAGAACGGGGTCATTCATACGATTAATAAAGTACTTGCTCCAAAAGTTGGTTCCATCTATAGCCGCCTCAAGGAATCACCAAACTTCAGTATTTTCAGTAATGCCATTGACCTGGCGGGGCTTGATGACACTCTTGACCTGATAAGGATTGACCTTAATGAAGATATTTTTATACGGAGCAGGTTTACCATTTTTGCTGAACCTGATGAAATTTACAATGAAGCCGGGATATTCACGGCAGATGACCTGGTGGCTCACTATTCTGATACCGATAATCCTTTAGATAAAAATGATGGCTTTTACAGGTATATGGCCTACCATATCATTCCCGGACTTTATTATCTGAATAATATTGATTCCTTTAATTATCCGACACTTCTTCAGAACACTCTCGTAAACGCAAAACTGGGAGACAATATTTACCTGAACTGGCATATTGTGCAGGAAAATGGCCAGCCGGTTGAGAAATTCATAACAGTAATAGAAGAAGAGTCGAATCAGCAGGCTAAAAACGGAGTTTTCCATGCTATTGACACAATCCTGGAACCATGGGAACCTTCACCGGTAAGGATGACATTTGACTTCACGGATTACCAGGGACTAAGTATGGGCCGTATCTATACAGAGAAGGACCTTAAAGATATTGATGGAATTACCTCTGAAAATACAAGCATCTATTTCAGGAACTCAACACTTAATGATGGCGAAACAAACCTGCAGACCACCAGTTCAGACATAGGCTGGGCTGTGGAATTTAAACTTCCTCCCATACTCAGAGGAGATTATTATATTACTCTTTACTGGGCAAGTGATCAATCAAACAGCGGCCTGGTTCAGCTGGTATGGGATAGTTTTGCACTGGGAACAATTAGCCTGGTACATAATAAAAGGTGGCCTGATACCGAATGGTTATACAATTACAATACGAGCACATTTATTGGCAGATTTCAATTTGCTGAAACAGAATCACATACAATTAAATTTATAGCTCTGAAGCCAGGGCTCGGGTGTTTTGATTATATAGAGATCTTGCCTGTTGACAAATAGCAGGAATGAGAAAAGTATTCAAATATAAAAGCTGGTCAATTATAGTGTCGATTGTCATCACTTCAATTACACTGTTCATTTCATGTAGTCTGAATGATAAATGGGAAGATTATTTTGAAAATACGCCTGCTACTACCAGAGTAAATATACTTACCCTGATAAAGGAAAATGAGAATTTCAGCAGCTTCTATAATGTTCTTATTGAATATGGTTTTGATGATATGCTGTCAAAGAACCAGTACCTCACTGTATTTGTCCCCTCCAATTCAGCATTTGAAGGATTGCCTGCATATTCAGAGGATGAATGGAAAAGCATAATCGGATTTCATATTATTTATGCAAACCTGTATTCACGTGATTTCAAAGATTCTGACCTTCTTACAACAATTGGCAAGTTCCTGAAGATGAGAAGTTCAGGTAGCAATGGCTTCAATATTTCAGGGGCGAATATAAACATGGACTATGTTGATAAAAATTGCCAGAACGGTGTGATACATGAAATTGACAGATTACTGGTGCCAAAGCCGAATGTATATGAATATATTATGCGGCTTGACTCTTCATTCAGTATTTTCAAAAATTTCCTTCATTCCATGGATGTCAGGTCAATAGACTTTGAAAAGAGTGTTAGCATTGGTGTTAATGATAATGGGGATGCCATTTATGATACGGTATGGAAA